>NZ_JAKKRV010000010.1:0-202996 GCF_025653985.1 Shewanella sp. SM69 | reverse complement strand
ATTTCGCACAATATTGAGTTGCATTATTTACCGCCTTACAGCCCGAACCTCAATCCGATAGAAAGACTGTGGAAGGTCATGAATGAGCACGCGAGGAACAGCGTGTACTTCAAAAATAAGCGAGATTTCAGGTCCGCACTGGATAAATTTTTCAAAGAAACATTACCCGATATTGGTGAAAGTTTAGCGTCGCGGATCAATGATAATTTTCAGCTCTTTACCCACGCATCTTCAGGTTGATTGGGTATAGGTTGAAGTTTGCGCTAGATCAAAATGTAAAGGTGTTGTTGTTCACATTTCTATACTTTTGTTAATGTATTACATTATTTTCTAATGTAAAAACCACTGCAAAGTGCCATAACAGCGGCCATCAAAATGAACAGCGGATTAATGAAACGAGGTAGTCTAACCTCAAAAATCTTAGGATTAATGTTAGTACTTATTCTGCTCTCTAGTAGTTTATCGACTTTTGCTATCATCAATTTGTCCTACAGCTTAGGCGACGCCAAGGCGATTAATGCCTCAGGGTCGCTGAGGATGCAAAGCTATCGGTTAATGTTTTACGCCAACTCAGGCAGTGAGGCCGCACAGGATAAAATTACCGAATTCGAAAATACGCTCTATTCCGACACATTAAAGCCCTCGGAAAGTTGGTTTAGTCCACCAGAAATTGCCGCTCAATATCAGCTTGTCATCGATAAATGGCTGGTGATGAAACACTACATAGAACAAGAAAACTCCCGCGATTATGTCGCCTCACTGAAGGACTTTGTTGATACCATAGATTTACTGGTGCTTGAGATGGAGCACTACGCCGCCTTTAAACTCAGGCTCCTTGCCGCCAGCCAAGTATTAGGCTTAGGCGTCATGCTCATTATCGCTTTTGTGGCCGTGCGTTTTACAAAGAAGAAAGTAGTGATCCCACTGCAAAAACTGATGGAATCGGCCAACACGATTTCTAAGGGTAATTTTGAAATTGAAATGCCCGAGACCGAATATATTGAACTTACAGCGCTGACCCATGCCCTACAAAAAACGGCGAAGGAACTCGCGACGCTTTATGGCAACTTAGAATCGCAGGTAGCAGAAAAAACCTTAGCGCTGACAAGGGCCAACAACGAGCTGGCATTCTTATATGATAACCTACTGACATTAAACGCGAATAAACTCGATTACAAAGCGCTTAAAGCGGCGCTGAATCAGTTAAAAGGCTATGAATCACTCGACTACCTAAGACTCATCATTCAATACCCAGAGCAAGAGCTTGAAGTGATTGAGGCCGATGGTGGCTGGCCAGATATGACTCAAGAGAGCACCCGTTTCCCACTGCAATTTGAGCAGGCTAATTTAGGCTATTTAGAGTTAATTGCCGCTCAAACACCCAATATCGCCTTGTTTAACAATTTCGCAATTATGCTGACGCGCTCAATCGTGATCCACAATGCCACAGAGCAAAGACAGCAACTGGCGCTAATGGAGGAACGTGGCGTGATTGCCCGGGAGCTGCACGACTCTTTGGGTCAAGTGCTATCTTTCCTAAAAATCCAAATTAGCTTATTACGCAAAAACTTAGATTGCAGTTGCCGCAGTCCAATCGTTGAGGCGCAGTTAACCGAAATCAACGAAGGTGTGAGCACTGCCTACGTGCAACTCAGGGAGTTACTATCCACCTTTAGGCTCACAATTAAAGAGCCCGATCTAAAAAGTGCTTTAGAGGCTATGCTTGAGCAACTCAGGACAAAGACGAATATAAAGATAACCTTAGACTATAAACTTGCGCCACAATGGCTAGAGGCAAAGCAGCACATCCACATACTGCAGATCACGCGAGAAGCGACGTTAAATGCCATCAAACACGCCGAGGCCAGCCTCATTAACATCTATTGCTATAAGGATGACGAGGGTATGGTCAATATTGATGTTTGTGATAACGGCATAGGTATTGGACATTTAAAAGAACGAGATCAACATTTTGGCATAGGTATAATGCATGAACGAGCCAGTAAGCTTTCAGGTAAAGTCGTGTTCAGCGACAATGATTTAAATAGATTTAAACCTGCTATGGCAACCACGACTGAGCAAGGATGCAATGCACAAGACGACGCACTCAAACCTAACAGCCCATTAAACCTTGTGCAGCACAGCAAAGGGTCAAGTGGCACTAGAGTGACGCTTATTTTCCCATCTCAACAGGAGCCTTCAAATGGGTAAACCTTATTCAGTACTGGTGGTCGATGACCATCCCCTCTTGCGCAAAGGCATCTGCCAGCTCATCGCTTCAGATCCTGACTTCAGCCTATTTGGCGAAGCTGGTAGTGGTTTAGACGCATTAACCGCAGTGGTCACCGATGAACCCGACATCATATTGCTCGATCTGAATATGAAAGGCATGACAGGCTTAGATACCCTCAACGCCATGCGCCAAGAAGGTGTTACCTCACGCATAGTAATTCTCACCGTTTCCGATGCAAAACAGGATGTTATCCGTTTACTTCGCGCTGGAGCCGACGGCTATTTGCTCAAAGATACTGAGCCAGATTTACTGCTCGAAAAACTCAAAAATGCCATGCTTGGCCACAGGGTGATCAGCGATGAAGTCGAAGAATACCTTTACGAACTTAAAGATGCGACCGATGAACAAGAATGGATTTCAAGCCTGACCCCAAGGGAGCTGCAAATTCTACAGCAACTGGCGGAAGGCTTAAGTAATCGCATGATTTCAGAGCATTTACACATTAGTGAAGGCACAGTTAAAGTGCACGTGAAAAACCTACTGCGTAAAGCCAATGCTAAATCGAGAACCGAAATGGCGGTGCGCTATCTGAATCATTAAAGATACAAAAATGAGCTTGGTATAACGCAAACAATAAAGGCAATCCCATGATTGCCTTTATGTTTTTATCAAATAGAGATTAAATAAATGATTACAAACCTTTCTCAATAAATTGCTGCCAACTCAATAGCGCCTGCTCAAAATCCTCTAGGCCACAATAAGCTTCTGACTCAGCATCATAGAGTGACATAGCCTCTTCCAATTCATATTCTTGCTCAAAGCCTAAGGTATTGGCAAAGACTCGCGCCTGTTCACGCTCTAACTCTAAGGTAAAATCATTACCAACAAGACTCCATGAACCTCGTTTATCGGCTTGAATTTCTTTTATCACACCCAACACTTGCTGAATTTTAGCTAACTCAGTCCCTAATTCTTCCGTAAACCATTGCCCAAGCACTTCATGATCCATGCTAAAGCTAGCCAAAAAAGTGCCAGTTAAACTGTTACGCCGAAATTCGTATTCCATTTTATTGTCTCTTTGATCTAAGCCTACTAATGCTAATTTTAACCTATCCTTGGCTAAGTTGCTTGCATCACTCAGCACATCAAATTTATGTCAATTTACGTTTGTCTCATGTCGTTAAGCATAAGTCCTGACTTCATTTTCATGACAAAATCAGTTAGTTTGTTTGGATGATTTTGAAAGTTAAATGGAATGCGATATGCACGAAGGATTTATCTACAGTTTAGTGCTAAGCGGCGCCCAAGCGGGTTCCACCTTGAGCCTAGAACAGATCGAAAAATGGGATCCTCAGGATGGCCTACTCTGGTTACACCTTCGCTATCGCAATAAAAAGGCACGCCACTGGATACTCAATAGCGGTCTGCCTAAGGTCGAAAGTGATGCCCTACTCGCCCAAGACACTCGCCCCCGCGCTGTGATTACAGGTGAAGGCATATTACTCGCATTACGCGGCGTTAACCTCAACCCCAATTCTGCTCCAGAAGACATGGTGGCAGTGCGTATCTATGCCGATAAACAGCGGATCATTTCCACCTGCGATCGCGAGTTACAGTCGGTCAAAGATGTCGCCGAGCTGATCCTTGAGGGAAATGGGCCTACAACTACGGGGGACTTTATCGTCGCAATCTGCGAGCGACTGACCAATCGTAAAGTCGAGTTTATTGATAAATTGGAAGAACAGCTCTCTGATTTAGAAGAGCTCGTCGTCTCAGGCAATGTGAAAGACTTACGTACCGATATCGCCGAACTGCGCCGTCAAACTGTGGCCATTCGCCGCTATTTAGCCCCACAGCGCGAAGCATTCTCGAAAATGATTTCAGAGCAATTCAGTCTATTTAAAGATACTGAGCGACTCAAGCTGAGGGAAACAAACGATAAACTTATCCGCACCATTGAAGATCTCGATGCCCTGCGCGATAGGGCCAATGTGACTCAAGAAGAATTACTCAGTCAGCAGTCGGAGCAACTCAACAAACGCTTATACTTCTTATCCTTAGTGTCAGCAATCTTCTTACCGCTAGGCTTTTTAACAGGCTTACTTGGGGTCAATATTGGCGGGATACCGGGCGCGGACAACACTTGGGCCTTCGCCACCTTCTGCGGCATATTAATCTCACTCGTCGCCCTGCAAATGGCGCTGTTTTATCGATTTAAGTGGTTATAGCCACCTTAAAACAACAAAGCCAATCGATTAGGATTGGCGTTGTTTTCTCTCAGTCCGATAAGCTAATTGTTATGGGCTAATGCTTACGAGCTAATTTTTATGATTTAGGCTGGAATGTCGGCAACTCAAACACATTGGTCATCACTTTATAAAGCTCAGTTCCTTGGTGCACTGACGCCGAAGCAAAGTGCAAAATCGGCACGCAGTCCTGCGGCAAACTGACCGTCTTTAGCTCATCCGCTGTACCGTATAAATCCATACGCAGTAAATTCACTAAGGGCTGTCCCGCTGCCAGTGGTTCACCCACAGGCGCGAGGTATTCCACTAACCCAGAACTTGGCGCGTGATACTTTTTATAGTCCTTAAGGTAACAACCAAAGCGCTGCATTTTAGCGGGTGCAACGGTTTCAGCGATCACGCCTCGGTGGCTTAAATATGCCAAAATTCCTTGTGCATCAACCAACGCATCCTCAAGACAGACACGCTCTTGACTCGCCAATTCTAAGGTTAACGCCGACACAGCAACGGTTAGATCGCGCCCTTGAGATTTTGCAAAATCACTTAATTGCCACCAAGGACAAAACGCTGCTTCATCCATAGCACCACCAAAGGTATTGGGGATAACGAGCGTATAAGGGATCGACAAATACTGTGCGGCAGCTAAGTCATATTCCGGACAATACAAATGTTTACAGGATTTAGGACCCGTGTGCAGATCGAGCACTATATCCGCGCCATGGGCCATAATCTGCAGGTTAACCGCAAGTCTATGACCCGTGGTGATACCCCATTCATGACGCAATTTTTGCTGACAGGCTTCTACCAAAGTACTGCGATAGGCTTGGAGCAGCTCGCTATCACTCAGCTTGGCATGTTCGCCATACCAAGTCGGCAAATCAATAGCATGATTCAAATACTCACGATTCCAATTCGCGCCCGTAATAGGATCAAATCGGCCAAGGGTAAACTCACCACTTTTTTGGTTGATCCCGAGTGGATTGGCCAATGGCACTAAGGTGATTTCGCCGCGGATGTCACAGTGTTCAAGCTGCTTCATCAACTGATAAATCACCGCATTACCTTGTACTTCAGCACCGTGGACATTGGCCTGAATATACACTTTGGGGCCAATCGCCTTATCGTCACTCGGTTTGAAATGGTAGATAGGCAAAGTAAGTGCTTGCCCTGCGGCAAGCTCCCCGATTTGCAGAGACGATGTTGTCGGCAACATACTAAACGCCTTCGAACAGATTTTGATGCAGCGATTTAACCACTTGCGCCGCTTCCGCTTCTGCCACTAACACACACAGATTATGTGGGCTGGCACCTTGGCAAATCATCCGCACATTGTGTGGTTCTAACACTTCAAATACACGGCGACAAATACCCGGCGTCGTCGCGATGCGATTACCGATAATAGCCACTAAGGCCAATCCATCTTCAACTCGCACACGACAATGCTGTGATAATTCTTGCAGCAATGCCTCACTCAACAGACCTTGACCACTCGAATCTGAACCAGTTTTATCGAGGGTTAGAGACACATTCACTTCTGATGTGGTAATCAAATCCACACTGATCTTATGTCGCGCTAATGTCGCAAAGGTTTCCGCTAAAAAGCCCTGCGCATGCAACATTTGCAAGCTGTGAAGATTTAATAGGGTTTGATCGCGGCGCAAAGCCACAGCGCGGAATACGGGCGCATCTTCCACTTGATGACGGATCCAAGTCCCGCCTTTTTCAGGCTCTTTACTTGAACCTACAAACACTTGAATTTGCTGACGAACGGCAGGAAGAATAGTCGCTGGATGCAATACCTTGGCACCAAAGGTCGCCATCTCGGCAGCCTCATTGAAACTGATCTCTGCAATCGGAAAGGCATTGGGCGCCAAACGAGGATCCGTTGTATAAATCCCCGCAACATCAGTCCAAATTTCGACCGCTGAGGCGCGTAGCGCTTCGGCTAACAACGCAGCAGAATAATCACTACCGCCGCGACCTAACGTGGTCGTTTGTCCCGCTTCATCGGCACCGATAAAGCCTTGCGTGACAATCACTTGTTCCGCTAACAGTGGCTGTAGATAATCACGAGCTAGAGTCGCAATCTGCTCGACCTGAGGTTCGGCGCGGCCAAAGTGGCTGTCAGTACGTAACACTCGGCGCACATCGAAGGCACTTGAGTTAACACCTTTCTCGCGGATCACCGCCGAAAACAACGCCGAAGAACATTGCTCACCGAGGGACAACAACTCATCCATAGTCGCTTTGCTGCGTTGTGATGCGAGCGCTTCACTCAATACTGACATACGACTCAATAATTTATCTAATGCGGCGGCCACATCGTTAGGACGACCGAGCTTATCTAAAATCGCATATTGAATTTGGGCAATTTGTTTTAATCGCTGTAATCGTCCATCGTCGTTGATCGATTCTTGGGTCAATTCCACTAGTAGATTCGTCACGCCGCTCGAAGCGCTGACCACGACTAAACGACAATGAGGATTAGCTAACACTATGTCGGCACAGCGATTCATAGCGTTATAGTCGGCGACTGAGGTGCCACCAAATTTTGCGACAACGAGGGACATTAGCGCACCTCCGTAAAACACGTAGGGCAACAAATAAATGCAGATTGAATAAGATATTGATTAACTAACATGATCACACTCCGAACTGACTTCGTTCGAAGAGCCTGGTGCTCAATGATAACGCACCCCAAAAGAAGGGAAACAGCAATCGTCACCAGAAGCTCTCCACCAATTACAGGTGACAATCGTCAGGATTCAGCCTGAGCGACCGACATAAACATGCAGCAACCATATCCATGCCTCGGCGTTAATCTCCCTCATCAGTCATCGCTGGAGTTTGTGCTCCTCTGACCGACTACCTAGTTAACGCTCCTCTTCTGTTCCTTTCCTAGGAAAGGGACAAAAAAAGTAGCAATAAACCCCTAATGAAGTCAATGCTAATTTCATAACAAATGAACAATTTAAATAAAATCTTTTGAAAACAACTAAGTGTTCAAATCGGGTAGCTCGTATACCAGCTGCACATAATCTCTAAATTTGCCTAAACACACTTCATCATGTCCATCCAAGGTGCAAGGCACTAAACTCACATCCCCTTGTTCGACAACATAAATCGCATATTGATTAAATTTCTTACCCAATTGCAATGCCATCGTTCTATCGATAAACACGGCCCAACTTTTTTCCATGTGGGATAAATCCGGTGCAGCGCCCACTAAAGCACGATAAGGGCTACCGAGTAATTCAATTTCACGGAGAAGTTGGCGATCGAGTAAACGGTTTTGGCTAGGAGAGAGAAGCTTTGAAGCGGGATTATGAGCGGTAATAACAGCAAAGGAAAAATCACAGGATAATGCTTGAGTCAGCAAAAACAACGGCGCTTGGTAACATTGCCACAAATTTTGAGTCGTATTGTCCATTGGTAGTCTAGTCGAAAAATGAACCCAAGCTAGTGTAGCAGAGTGATTGTAAAATCCAAAGAGGCGTGAACTGGCTCACAGGAATAAGAAATACATTAGTTATACTAATCAATAGCTAAAGTAAATATCATGGTAAAAACCCCTGCTCACCTAAAATTTGTTAACATTTCATTTGTTAACAAATGACTAAAACGAGTACAATGTACGTACTGGTGAGTTGAAACAGATTGAGCAAGATGCTTATCGTTCAATACAGTTTGTTACATATATCGCTTAAAGTAACGTGAACTGACCGGGCATCTGTTTAAAATCTGTTCTACATTTGATTTGTCTTTTAAACATTTAAAAAAAACAATAGTTAAGGAACTTATTCTAACTATTGCTTATCGAAGTTGGTACTGATTACGTTTTCTCGTATTACACTTAAACGTGCACTTAATCTACATCCAGATATAGATGTCACCGTAAAGATTTTCCTTTTGAGCACAAAGCAGTTCAAGGAAGTATCAACGCTTTTATGAATATAAGAGCCCGAAGTAAGTTGCTCTTATTGGTTAGTATAAACTGATTAAAATTTAGGTAAATAATATGCAAAATCCGCACATTCTGATCGTTGAAGATGAAGCCGTTACCCGTAACACGCTGAGAAGTATTTTCGAGGCAGAAGGGTATGTGGTAACTGAGGCCAATGATGGCGCAGAAATGCATAAGGCTATGCAGGAAAACAAAATTAACTTGGTCGTTATGGACATTAACTTGCCAGGTAAGAATGGTCTATTGTTGGCACGTGAACTACGTGAAATCAACAACATCGGTCTTATCTTCCTGACAGGTCGTGACAACGAAGTCGACAAAATTCTTGGACTTGAAATTGGCGCGGACGATTATATTACCAAGCCGTTCAACCCACGTGAATTAACGATTCGTGCTCGTAACCTTCTGACTCGTGTCAACAGCGCTGGCGCTGAAGTCGAAGAAAAGAGCTCAGTAGAATACTACCGCTTCAATGATTGGAGCTTAGAGATCAACAGCCGTTCATTAGTGAGCCCACAGGGTGAATCTTACAAACTGCCACGTAGCGAGTTCCGCGCTATGCTGCACTTTGTTGAAAACCCAGGCAAAATTTTGACTCGTGCCGATCTACTGATGAAAATGACTGGCCGTGAACTTAAGCCACACGATCGTACTGTAGACGTGACTATCCGTCGTATCCGTAAGCATTTCGAAAGCTTGCCAGATACGCCAGAAATCATCGCGACTATTCACGGTGAAGGCTATCGTTTTTGCGGTAACTTAGAAGGCTAATCGCCCGCTAAGCGACATCCGCATTAATTGGTTTGATAAGAATCGATTCACAAAAAACCAGATCCTAGGATCTGGTTTTTTTTATGCCTGCTATTTGGCGTTTTTCAACTGCCTGTCGAGGAAATCGGCCAGTGAGCGATATAAGTGATTACGCACTTTCTCGCCACGCATCGAATGTTTAGATCCAGGATAATCGATCATCTGGAACAGTTTGCCCTCATCCTGCAACGCCTTATAAACCCGAGTGCTGTTTTCAAACAAGACGTTATCATCGGCCATGCCGTGATACATCAACAAACCCGCTTGATAGTTTTTCACATAAGGGAACACACTGCTGGCTTCATAACCCTTTTCATTCCCCTCAGGATGGGCTAAGTAACGCTCAGTATAATGGGTGTCATACAAGCGCCAGTCGGTTACAGGTGCGCCAGAAATCGCGGCTTTAAAGTAGTCCGACGCCTTAAATAAACTCATCAAGGCCATGTAACCGCCGTAGCTGTGGCCGTAAATCGCCACATTATCGGCATCGACAAATGGCAGACTCCGTAAATAGTCCACTCCCACTTTTTGATCCTTGACTTCAGCTTCACCCAAGTGACGGTAAATCACTTGCTCAAACTTTGTGCCCCTGTGGGCGCTGCCGCGGTTATCCAACTGGAACACCACATAGCCTTGTTGCACCAGATACTGGGTAAAGTAGTCCTGCTCGCTCCAACTGTTGGTCACTAACTGTGCGTGCGGCCCACCGTAAACCCGCACTACGACAGGGTATTTCTTGCTCGCATCGAAGGGAACAGGTTTGAATAAACGGGTTTGTAACACTTGGCCATCTTCGGCTTTCAGTTCACCAAATTCAGGGATTTGCCACAGACCCGCATAGTCATATAAAGGATGGCCTTGCTTGACTTCATTTTGCTCAACCCAAGCCAGTTGCTGGCCCTTGTTACCGTGTAAACTGATCTGCGGTGGCTGAGATAAGCTATTGAAATAATCCAGATACACACTTTGATTGTCGGCAAACACAGGATCGTGCATGCCCGCTTGCTTGCTTACCCGCTCAACCTTGCCACCCGCTAAAGGCACGCGATAAAGTTGTTTCTCGATTGGCGTATCTTTACGGCCAGTGAAATATACCCAACCAGCGGTTTCATCTATATATTCCAACGCATCGACAGCCCACTCGCCCTGAGTCAATTGGGTTTTAAGTTTGCCTTTTAAGTCAAAAAGATACAGATGATTAAAGCCGTCACGCTCAGATACCCAAATAAAAGCCGATTGCTGTTTTAAAAAGTACAGATCGTTATTAAGGTTCACCCAAGCATTACTGCGTTCTTTCACTAAGGTTTTTGGTTTAGTCAGCGAGTCTAACGCCACCAGTTGCAAATCTAGCTTATGTTGATCGCGGCTCTGCCACTGGAACGACAAATGTTTGCTATCAGGCAGCCAATCGACCCGCGGCAGGTAAATATCTTTGCTCTTGTCTGCACTATTCTCTTCGCTATGATCTTCGCGCAGGGTCACCCAATTGATAGCCTTATCTTTTAACGTGACCACACCGAGGGCGATATCGACGTTGTTTTTGCCGGCATAGGGATAGCGCTGCTCAGTAAGTTTAATACCGTCAGCATAGATTTCGTTACGGGTTACTTGCTCGACACCGGACTCATCAATACGGGTAAAGGCGATGGCCGATTCATCGGGCGCCCACCAATAACCCGTCATGCGATCCATTTCCTCCTGAGCGACAAACTCGGCCATGGCATTTTTAATCGCCCCGCCGCCATCGGTTGTCATAGCTTGGAGTTTTTTGGTTGCCAGATCTAACACATACAGATTTTGATCCCGCACGAAAGACACAAAATGTCCCTTGGGTGATAGGCGCGCATCTGTGGCAAACCCTTCGCCAATGGGAAGTTGGCTGACACTGTTATCCACTAATGAGAAATAATACAGATTACCAGCAGCCGGAATTAATAGCACTTGGCTATCATCGGCCCAGAAGTACTCCATAATGCCTTCGCCATAAATACGTTGGCGTTCGCGGCGGGCCTTTTCTTCATCGGATAATTCATTGCTTGCCAACTTATCGGCATTGAGCAATAGGCTAGATTTTCCCGTCTTTACATCCATCTGCCAGAGATCATAAAAGTTTTGATTGTCTTTACGGCCCGCAAGATAAGTGACACGCTGACCATCGGGTGACAATTTCAAACCACGAGGACTGGTGCCCGCTAAGGCGGGCGAGGCGTTCATTCGCTCAATCGTCAGTGGCAGTTTGCCGCCTTCCATTGCAAAAGCTGGGGTAATTGAAAACATAGCTGTCGAAATCATGGCCATTTGGCTCGCTATCAGTAGGGGAACGGCGCGCACCTTAAGTGAGCACGCAGGGAACCAAGTTAACCTATTTTTAATCATTATTATTCCTTGGGAGCATAATCGCCTAAGATGTCAGCGATTAAAAACAAGCCGACATTGTGCCAGAGGCCGCCTATAAATAGAAAGAGCATGCAATATGCCGATACAAATTAGGCCCTTGCGCCAAGCCCAATCCAAATAATCCCAAAAAGCCCTAATATTCGCTAAAAGCATCAGCAACATCGCTGAAATTGTCGACTAACTGAGTTATCATTCGCGGCAAATAACGAAATTGACCTCATTGTTGAACCTCTAAAGGACATAACATGCAGACTCTGGCCCAGCACCTGACCTCACAGGCAGTGAACGACTCCCTCTCCCACCTAATTTTAACCTTAGCCGACACCTCAAAAGCCATTAGCCATGCCGTTCGCCACGGTGCACTTGCGGGCGTGTTAGGCGCGACTGAGCAAGAAAACGTCCAAGGTGAAACCCAGAAAAAACTGGATATTATCACCAACGACATGCTCAAAGATGCCTTAAAAGCTGACGGTACAGTGCGCGGTTTAGCGTCGGAAGAAGAAGATCATGTGGTTGAAGTCAGCCAAAATGGTCAATATCTGGTGTGTTTCGATCCACTTGATGGCTCATCTAATATCGATATCAACTCGTTAGTCGGCACCATTTTCTCCGTCCTGCCCGCCCCTGCTGGCGAGCTGACTGAAACTAGCTTTTTACAATCTGGCCGCGCCCAATTAGCCGCTGGTTATGTCCTTTATGGTCCATCGACCATGCTGGCATTAACCACAGGCCAAGGCGCGCAACTCTTTACTTTGCACCCAGAAACCAATGAGTTTTTACTGACTAACGCCGCCATGAGCATTAGCCCAGATACCCAAGAGTTTGCCATTAACATGTCGAACCAACGTTTTTGGGAAGCGCCAATGCAGACCTATATTGCCGATTTACTGCTCGGTAAAATTGGCCCACGCGAGAAATCATTCAACATGCGCTGGATTGCGGCCATGGTCGGCGATGTACACCGCGTGCTATCCCGTGGCGGTATTTTCACTTACCCAACCGACAATAAAGATCCTAAAAAACCGTACAAACTGCGCTTGATGTACGAAGCCAACCCAATGGCTTTCTTAGTCGAACAAGCTGGCGGCAAAGCCTCAACGGGTTATGAAACCATTTTAGATATTCAACCAACTCAAATTCACCAACGTGTTGCCGTCATCCTAGGCAGCAGCAACGAAGTCGACGCTTGCCTGAGCTATCACGGTATTGATTACAGCGAAGAACCAAGTCTGGACTAAGCAGAATCGCTTAGATTCTGATTTTTAGGATAAAAGCCACTGACCACAGTGGCTTTTTTGTTATTTATACGGCCTTGCGGCCGAGAAGGTCGTGGGGCTTCACCCCACACCCGACCAAGGAGGACTGCTCGTCCTATCCTCCTTGGATGCTCCATGACGTCCCCAACGGAGTTGAAAGCCCCTTGTGCTCATTGCCAAATCTGCTATCGCTTCCGAAGGATGCGTCCCTGCACCTGCGAAAGCTAGCTCGGCATCCATGCCGAGACTCACGCAATTTGTCTATTCGTCCTGCGGCAACTCCGAGGGGATGGTGTATTCCTCAGACACTAGAGTTATTGGAAAGTAATCAAGGCATAAAAATGAAGCCTATTTGCTCTTTTGCCTTTAATAAAGAGTCTTCAATGCCCTTCTGCTACTTCGCAGGGAAAGATGAACTTCTGCAATCTCAGAGTTAGCTGTTAATCCCAAAAGATTGGTTCCTGAACCATCTTTTTTAATCCAGCTAAACCCTGTGTATATCTGATAGTCAATAATGACACTCCCAGCGTTAATGATTAGCTATTTTTGTCTTTATCTTTGAACGGCAAAGTAGGTATTATGAGGCTGATTATTATCAAGTTATGAATGGATGCTGTTGATAAATGATTCTAAAAACCAAATCACTTCAAAATACCCAAACACCACAGGCTATCGCGGGTCAAAAACAAGAACAGGATGTTGCCTACTATTTGCGCCGCGCCTTCAAAGATCATCCAGAAGTGTTGGTCATCAATGATTTTCGATTCACCTTTAATGACGAAACCGCGCAAATTGATCACTTAATCATTTACCCCTATGGCTTTGTTTTAATTGAATCTAAAAGCATAAAAGGCCATGTAGAAGTCAACCAGCAGGGTGAATGGACTCGCAGTCACGGAAGTAAATGGTTTGGTATGCCGTCTCCTATCAAGCAAGTTGAACTACAACAAGCACTGCTTAAAGAAATGCTAAAACAGCATAGAAGTGAAATTCTAGGAAAATTACTTGGTATAAGACAACAAAGTTTTAGTATGCGTTGCTGGAACCATGTGTGCGCGGTCTCAAGTGATGCGGTAATCAACAGAGATACTATACCAACGGCCATTTCTGAGTTGTTAGTTAAAACAGAGTTTTTAGTCGATAAACTTGAAAAAATCATGAATCTTAAAAGTAAGTTCATGCGCATTATAAATGTAAGCGACACCCGCCCCGACTTTAATCAACAAGAACTCAATTCCATTACCAATTTCTTAATCGATCGACATATAGAACCACATAAATCAACCAATGAAATAACGCTCTCGCAAACACAACAAATCAATGAGCCTGTTGCACACTTTGAAGTTAACAAAGCAGTTGAAGCTAAACCCCCTGCAATAACTCAATCTGTCACACACAGCATTCTTAGCTGTAAACATTGCGGAGAATCAACAAACTACACCCCAATGTACGGTAAGTTTGGTTACTACATCAAATGCAACCAATGCACTAAAAACACGCCAATGAAACAAGCCTGTCCACAGTGCCAAAGCCCACAAACGAAGATAACTAAAGCTAAAGAAACCTATACACTGCAATGCCATAGCTGTGAAAATAGTTATAAAGTAATTTAGAGTAATTCTCGCTTATTTAAAATAAAATTATTATATTCTGTAATACTACACCGATGCCAATAAACCCTAGCTACATCTATAGGAAACCAAAAAATGTTTGGAAGTGAAAAAAATAATGCTGAAGAAATAGGACGGTTGTGGCAGCGGTTAGTTCCTCTCGAGAAGCTATATGAAGAGCAATATTCAACAATTAAATCTCAGAAAGAAGAAATTGAAACATTGCAATTTAAAATCAAACAACCTTCTGAGAATCAAGTAATTGCCCAACAAGCGGCAAGGTCAGCGGCCCAACACAAAGGTAAAATTCAAAGAACAAGAGAGGATATTGAAGTTATCTATAACGATTCAACATCAATATTAGAAGAATTAAAAAAGTTATTAGATGAAATAAAATATACAACTGAAAGTTTTAACAAAAAAGTTTTGTTTTACGATGCAACATTTAAAAATGGAGAAGAATTATTCAACCAAATTAAGAGTATGCATGAGCAAGTAGAACAAAAAATAATTTACACAAATGAATTACTTGATAAACATCAAGATCTCAACACTCGATTAAATGAGGCATCAGAACAGTTAGAGTCTATAGGTGAGATTGATTCTAAAGCACAAGGGATATTGAAAAACATAACATCTTATCATTCAAAAGTCAGAGAGCTAAGAGATGAAATATTAGGATATGAGACTGAGAATGAAGATGGTGAAAGTGAAAGGATTGATGGGATAAAAGATGAATTAGCATCTAGTTACTTGATAATAAAAAATGATTTAAATGATTTAGATTTAAACTTAGAAAAATTATCATTAGATACAACAAAAAACTACAATTTATTACTAGAAACTTCCAATGAAAAAATAGCTGAAACACTAAAAACTCAAGAAAATCAGTATAATGATGTTTATCAGAAAATTATCATTCTTTTACCTGCTGCACTTACTACTGGTCTTAGCGCTGCATATAATGAAAAAATAACATCTGAAAGCCTAGAGTTAAAAACACATAACAACACTTTCTCAAAAGCAATAACATGGCTTATTGGAGTGTCATTCATTCCATTTCTCGTTGACTTATACTTATTAATTATCTTACAAAAAGATCTTGTGTCAGTAATTTCTGAAACTCCTAAATTAGTACTATCAATATTGCCACTATACTTCCCAATACTTTGGATGGCCTATTCATCTAATAAAAAAATGAATTTATCAAAAAGGCTAATAGAAGAATATACACATAAGGGCGTACTAAGCAAAACCTTCGAAGGTCTTTCAACACAAATTGAGGAGCTTGGTGATAGTGATACATCAAGTGAACTAAGAGTTAAATTACTTTTTAACTTGCTGCATGTTAACTCTGAAAATCCTGGTAAATTAATTTCAGATTACAAAACGACAGATCACCCCTTGATGGATGCTTTAGATAAAAGTGTGAAACTAGGTGATGCTGTAGAAAAATTAAGAAATATACCAGGATTTTCAAAATTGACTGCAAAATTGGAAAAAGAATCAAAAGACATTCTAAAAGATACAGAAGAAAAAGTGGCACAAGCAATATCAACAGTAAAAGAGTCTGGACAGGTATAAAAATATTACGTCACAAAATAAAAATGTGACGGGTACAACTCTTTCAAGGTTAACAGCCCACACACCGAGGCTACAGAAGTTCACCCTACCATCGGAGTTGCCGCAGGGCATTTGCGTTCGTTGCGTGATCGAGGCATGGATGCCGAGATAGCGTCAGTCGAATCAGGGACGAGCGTCTGACGCGATAGCATAAGGACGCTAAATGCCCAAGGGGCTTTCAACTCCGTTGGGGGCGTCTTGGAGAATCCAAGGAGGATAGGACGAGCAGTCCTCCTTGGTCGGGTGTGGGGTGAAGCCCCACGACTTTGACTTACCTCGGACGTAAGGCCGCAATTGCTAACATACTCACAGCGATAACCTTGCCAATTCAACACCAAACAAACCAGCACTATTATCGGGTGTGGGGTGAAGCCCCTTGATTCACCTCGGCCGTAAAGCCACAAAGCCAAAAGCTACGTAGCAAGTGCGAAATGTGGCGCAAAGAAAGTCACGACGGGTACAAACTCCAAAGCACAAATTTGCCACAGCAGCCGCAAGGCCAGCGTGAGTTACCATAGCTGGACTCACACATTTATAAATCAAGAAGGCCAACGCCCCGCAGCATGGTTGGCGGGGATTGGTATTTTGTGGCATAAGCGGTGAATTAAAGCCAGATAAGAGCTGCCACTCCTGTTTGTCGTCTGTCAATTGAATACATCAAACAGGCGGCTTTACTGACATTGCTATTTTACTTCCAACCGATTATTTACCGAGTGCACACCAGAGGTTGCTGCCGTCACCCGTTCAGCTTGGTCTTTCTGAGCTTGGCTATTTACATTGCCGGAAATGGTGACATCGCCCTTGCGGGTTTCTATCTGAATATCTAAATTTTGTAGCTGCTGATCAGCGATCAACGCAGTATTAACTGCTGTGGCAATTTTTATATCATCACCAGTACCATCCTCGGTTGTTACAGTTAAGTCTGGTGTACCTGTTTGGGTATTCACATTGCCACTATCACAACCGTTAAGCAGCAAACTACCAACGAGTACAACACCAGCGGTAACGAACGTAAGTTTCATGGTTTGCATTATAAGCTCCTTCACACTGCAAAAAGTGCAGGGTAATAACCATAATGCAATAACGCCAGTTTGAGCTCTGTGCGCTGGCAGACATACAAATCGATCTAGGGCTAGATCACTTGTTAGACTCTTAATTAAACGTCAAGGGTGAGCCCCACGACTTTGATTCACCTCGGCCATTAGGCCGCAAAGCCAAAATCTACACAATAACCCAAAGATAACCCACTAATTGCTAGCACACAGATTTTGCTGAATCTTCCAACGGCGCTGCATCACGGGAATTGAAAAACCATAACAAAACACCACGATTAGAGGCTGAATTTGAAAGCTCAGCTCGGGCCAGAGCATGAAAGCTGCAACACAGGCTAAGGTGCGCGCTATCGCATGCACTATGGCCACCTTTTGCGCTGCTAAAACACCGTGGACTAACCACATTAAACCTGTTTGCACCGCAAGGGCGAAAGGCAAGGCCAGATAATTTTCCATAAAAAAGGGAATACTGATGCTAAAGGTTAAAAAACTCATCCCCATCGCAGCGAGAAACACAGTCTCAAACCAATTACGCTCAGCGCTTTTCTTAAACGAGATATTCTCGCCCGTCAGCCGCGAAATGCCCATGGCAAGGTAGATAATAGAACCAGTACCGATAAAGACCGCCATCACCAACTGCGAAGGAGGTAATACAAAGCTCAATACAAACAATAAGCTCCACATAATCATGCCGGATAAAGGCATAGCTAAAGCACGTTGTTGACGATATTCGATTAATTGTTGGTCCAGTGATTTATGTTGCATGATTAAGCCTCCTTGTTTAGATGACTTAAGTATCTGCGTAAAATGTCCATTACAGCAGTGTGAGTTGTCAGCAATCTAGGATGACAAATGTCACTTCCTTCATCAAAGCCCTAAAATACCGAGAAAAATGATTATCCATGGCTGAATTTGCTTGGTATTAGGTTGAAAAAAGCGACGATCAGACATATCAAAGGCAGTGCAAATTAAACGATGTGGCGCCACTAACACCCAAATAGGGTTAAATAACTACAGAGGTTACAAAAAAAACACAATAACAGCATATAACTCACGCCCTTGTGATTGGGTAATAGCGCGCATAAAGTGCATTATGTTACTGTTTTAGTCATTAGTGACTCGATTTTTTACCGCATTTTAGATAAAGGGTTTAATGGATTATGGAACAAATATTTGAAAAATTAATGTATGCATCGCGCTGGATTATGGCGCCAATTTATTTGGGACTCAGCTTTGTTTTATTGGGTTTAGGCATTAAATTCTTCCAAGAGATCTTCCATATTCTGCCGATCATTTTTGAGATGACTGAAGTGGATTTAGTGCTGGTGACCCTGTCCTTGATTGATATCACCCTCGTGGGCGGCCTGATTGTGATGGTGATGTTTTCTGGCTACGAGAATTTCGTCTCGCAGCTGGATGTAGGCGAAGACAGTGAGAAGCTAAGTTGGCTGGGTAAATTGGATTCTGGCTCACTGAAAAACAAAGTGGCGGCGTCGATTGTGGCGATTTCGTCTATTCACCTACTGAAAATCTTTATGGATGTGAAGAATATCGATAACGACAAAATCATGTGGTATCTGTTAATACACATCACCTTTGTATTATCAGCCTTTGCCATGGGCTATCTGGATAAAATTACTCGCACTAAGTAATGGGCTAACATTGTTGATGCTAACCTAGCAACACATCAATACCAGCATAGAGAATATTAAACAAAAGCCACTGTTTTCAGTGGCTTTTGTTTTTATAGAATACGACTTAGTGGCACATTAACTCTTCGCTGACTCAAGCTGATGCACTTTCTCGGTTTGATCCACTATAGTCAACACCGCAGTATCACCAACCACGTTACAGGATGTCAGCACCATATCAATAATCCGATCTAAGGCCGCCACTATGGCAAAGGCTTCTATCGGTAAACCCATTTGATGGATTAATACACCTATCATCACCATGCCGCCACCGGGAACACCGCCCGCACCGACAGATAATAGGAAGACACTAAATAACAGCGAAGGCAATTGCTCAGTGGTAATGGGCATGCCAAAAGCGTTGGCGACAAAGAAAATCGCAATAGTGATATAGATCGCCACACCGCCCATGTTCATGGTCGCCCCCAGCGGTACGCCAAAACCAGCAACAGCACGGTTCACGCCTAACTTGTCCGTTAAAGTACGCATGGTCACGGGAATAGTCGCATTTGAACTTGCAGTCGAGAGTGAAAACAGCACTTGCTCTTGGGTCTTCTCGCGGAAGGTTTTGGCTGAAATAGGAGTAAATACCCCCACTGCCATAGGATAAACCACAAAAATCCACAGTAGCAGCAGCGCGAGGATCAGCACCATATACTCAACCACACTCATAAACACACCTGCATCTAAGGTCGCGCCGAGTTTAAACATCAAGGCAAATACACCATAGGGCGCAAGATTCATCACCACAGAAATCAGTTTCATCATGATTTTATTGGCGGTTTGAAAACCTTGGACAGCACCCGCAACATGCTCCCCAAGGGACTTAATCACACCGCCAAGCAACAAGGCCATAAAGATCACCTGTAGCATATTGCCCGACATAAAAGCCGTCACAGGATTACGTGGGACTATGTCGATCACCAGCGCCATCAGGCTTGGCAGCTCAGTAGCGGTAATCGCTACGCCATCCGTGCTGCTCATATCTACACCTTTACCGGGTTCGAGTAGCAGCACCACTAATAATGCGGTCGCGATTGCGACGACAGTATTGATGATATAAAAACCGAAGGTCTTACCGCCCAAGCGGCCAAAACTTTTGAGATCTTGCAGCTCACAGACACCACAAACGATGCTCACGAACACGAGTGGCACAACCAGCATCATGATCATATTGACGAACATAGTACCAACGCCACCGGCAAGCTCGACTAAATTACCCGAGAAAAAACCGATATCGTTTAAGAAGTATTGCACTATTGTGCCGAAAATAAGGCCGGCAAACAGACCAATAAAGATCCGCATCGAAAGTGATTTCATCATGCTTGTGATTTCCCCAGAAAGGTCATTTATTTGTTATTCATCTTCCATGATGAGCACAATTGCCAATCCATTTTTGGCTCAGGCGGGGATAGTGAAACATGCTAGCCGTTAATTCAATGAATAAATTTCATTTTTTCATCTTGAATTAAGTTAACACCATCACAGAAAAACAGTAATAAACTGATTTTAAATCATAAAAAATTTATCAGCACAATATTTGAGCACTAACAAAACATATTTAAACCAGTATAAACAAACAAAATAAACACCAAATAACATCAAATTAAACATATAAGAAACAACAACCAAATAAAACTCAGACTTAATAACTGAATTTAAATTTATAACAGGATTTAAAACCAGTTAATTATAGTAAAGCAGAGAGATGGAATGGATGACAGCTAAATATATGGCACTAACACTAGTTCAAGTCCGTGAGCCAGCAGGTGTTGCTGTTTGATACTAATACGGTGTTGATTTAGCCAAACGACTAATTTTTGCCAATGCTTTAACTCGGCATTTTGCAAATACTTAACCTGTTTCGCTTGCTTGTCAAAATCATCAGTAGAATTAATTTGTGCTATTGCCAATAACTCAGCAGGTGCTGTCAGCGCAAGTTGTGGCACAAGGCAGTGGGTCACGCCCATTAAGGTATGGGCGATTTGTAGTCCTGCGGGATCTAAGTCAGTAAAGGCAATGATCGGTAATTTATCTGCCATCGCTTGCAAAAAATGCCGCACGCCAATCGGGGAATGATGACCGCTACCTCGGTAGATAACCATCACATGAGTTAAATCCTGTGGCAAACGCGCTTGATGGATAACATCAAATACATCTAAGTTTTCAATCACTAGGATGGCTGCGACATTGAGTTCATGGCAATGCTTTTGTGCTTCATCCAAAGGAATACGCAGTGATGTGCGAGTTGAAATCGCAGTTGGTGAAGATCCGAAACCTAGATACTTCATCAAAACGTATTTGGCTTCAGGGCGTATCTTAGCGAGCTTTTCATCGTGACTTTTGGCGGACATCGCCATGCGATCGACATTAAAATCAAGCTGCCTTAAATCAAGCCCCATTAACGCCAACACGCTTTGCCTTAGCAGTTCAAAATCTTTGGGCGCAAAACACAGATACTTTTCGGATTCATCTAACTCACCCACTTCTAACTCGCGATGAATCGCGCGCCAGTTAGCCGTGAGCTTAACCTTGGGAGAACGCTTAATAAAAGCGTTCTCCAACAGTTGTAATTGTTGCTGGCCTAGGCGAGCCATAACTCAACATCGCGAATAATAAAGTTGCCGCTATAGATGGGATGCGGTTCGCCCAAGGGCTCAAGCTCAAAATAAGCCTTGTGTTCATCGGGCAGACCTTCGTAGCCACCAATCACTTGATAAATCCAGCTTTCGGCGTCCCAAGGCAGCGCTTTATCCGCCAGATATTCCAGCGCCGATTGGCGCAGGCCAGACTCAATCACATCGACGAAATACTCATCCACCGCTTGTTTAAGCGGATTATCCGGCACATCGAAGTCTTCACTTTGGGTGATAGAAACGGACACATCATGCTCACGCACCGCCGCAATCACAGGATTGCGGCTGATGGCCTTGATATGGGCGACAATATTCATTAACTCCAGCTCTTGGCTGGCGTTATGCACATCAACCGCAGCAGGTGCGAGCAAGATTTCAGCGCGATTGAATAGACTCGGGATTTCCTTGTGGGACACATGGTCCGCAGGCCGATAATCCGGATGCAAATCAGTGTAGAGCAACCAGCCCTTGAGCAAACGGGTACGCCCACGGATTTGTCTGAAGCGGCCTAAGAGTTCGAGTAAACGCCCCTGCACTACGCTCAATTCCTGGGCGCAGTCGCTCATGGTTTCTTGCAAAGTCGTCACTAAGAGTTTTCGCAGCTCTCGGATATCGCCGGCGATTTCGCCAAGCTCACTAAACTGGAACATCTCTAAGCCATTAAGCAATTCAGAGACTTGGCTTTGGGCTAATTCATTTTCACGGATCTTAGCGTTGATCGTACCGACATAACCGAACTCGTTGTTGATCCGACCCCAGAGCACACGGATCGAATAACGCAGACTATCGGCAAAGCTATAAACATGCTCGCTCAAATCCGACAAATAGGCCTCGGCGGCGCTGTAATCTGAGCTGTGACGGGCTTCTTTGTAATGGTCGGCCAAGGTTTTAATGGTCGCAAGAGCCGAACCGACGTTAGAGTCGATTTGGCGATTACGCTCGTCACTTAAACCTTCTTCGAGCAAGGCACGCACAGAACGCTTAAGCCGCAGCTCCTGATCTGGCTCTGGCCGCCACAAAATGCCGGCCTGTTTGAGCTTTTCAACCACGCTTGGATCGTGGGCATCCTCGTTTAAGGAACCCGCTAAATAGGCGTCCATAATGATGTCAGCATGGCGACCTAACTGCTTGAGCAGCTTAACCCCCGCCTGATGTAAGTTACTGCTCATCACGGCCTCCTTGGTCGCAGCTTTTACCTAGGTTTAATCGTGCCAACATTAGATTAAGTCCCGCTGAGTCGCCGTTTCTGCCTGCGCTTCTAGGCTTAGGCCTTCGGTTTCGTCGATAAACCGAATGACTTCATACAAATAATCCAGCTTGCCCGTGGCGATATAGATTTGCTTCTCCGCATTGGGTCGCACTAAATAGCCGAGTTCGACTAAACGTTTGAAGACTAATTTGATTTGCGCGTCGCTGTTGGTACTGGTCGAGCCAAATAAACGATATTGGCTGAGTTTGGCTAACTGCTCACGAAACGCCGGCGTGTCTTCGATACGGCTTTGCAGCTCAGTTAAACGCACGGGCGCGCCTTCGCTCAGCGGCGCATCTTGGCCACTGGCTTCTTGCACTAATACCAGCCATTCCACCAGCGGGATCAATGCCTGACAGATATCTTTAAACTGCGATGAAATCACTTTGCGTTCGCTATCGCCGAGCTGCAAATAACCACAGAAGAACACATCGCCTTCGGCGGCGGACGCCACGGTACGGTTGATCTGGTTTAAATAGGCTTCGACCCGCTCGCGGGTGCTGCTATTTTTAAGGGCGCGCCAGCCTTCTTCATTGGTGGTGCGGCAAATAAACTCGCCCTTGAGTAACAGCTCAATCAAAGCGCCAGTGCCAACTAATACGGTTTGGGTTGCATCACTCATTAGATGGCCTCCTTCGACAAACGCTTATTCAACATGTCGGCAATTGGGTTGACCTTAGGCTTCACCACCTGCAACTTCTTAGTTTGTTTGTTGATAATGTAACGGTTGGCGAACAAGTTCAGCACCTCAGACTCAGGGTTCGGGAAGGCGCCCAGCACACAAATATTGTTGTTTTCGCAGGCGTCGAAAATCTTCTTCACGTTGGTATGGTGCAAAGTGCCCAACTCATCAATTGGCCAGTGAATGGTCACATCGGCGCGTCCACGCAGCAAGCGCGTGAATGCCAACAAGAACTTACACAAAATCAGATACGCCATGCCGTGGCTTGAGGATTCGTTAAGCTGTCTGTCGGTGCGGATAATTAAGTCGCTGTTACCTTCTTTAAGGCGCAGCTCGATTTCCAGCAACTTAGAGATGCCCCCCGTTAACGCGGCGCGGCCGATAATGTCTAAGGCGCGGCGCATACTGTTGGTGTAATCCTCATCGGGCAAGCCATTAAAACCGTCGTTTTTCCAGTGTTGATATGCTTTGACGAACTGCTCAAGTTCGGGCCAGAACTCCAACTCGCTGATGCGCGAACGAATACGCACAGCCGATTCAGACACGCCTTCGAGGAATAACTCTTCGCCCACTTCGCGGGTAATGCGTGCACTTTGGGAGGCGATGCGACGGTCGATATCGGCTAATACATCGTAGAACGCGGTTAAATCAACACCAAAACTTCGACCATTATCACGCAATCCTGTTATAGCTTGAGGCACTATCACGTTCAGCAATTGCCCAAGTTGTGGCACTAACTTGCGGTAATCCAACAGACGAATACCTTTATCGTTGATAAAGCTCGATTCTTCGCGGGCATGCTCCCAAAACTCAGCTAAACTAGAACCCGATTTACTGGCGATTACTGAGTCAAAATGCTCCACATATTGCTTCACTGACCCCATTAGGTAATCGCGTTTCAGCAGCAAATCTTCACCTTGGCGCAGACGCTCGCCTAGGCTACCTTGGGCTTCTTCGTTATTGGTCGGCAACTTAAGCTCGGCGAGTTTACGCATTACGGCACGTAATTTAGTTAAGTTTTCAGAGGCTTCAACCTGCGCCGCATCGGACGCTTTACGTTCAGTTTCGAGTTGTTGACGGCGAGCCTTAACATCTTGAGTTTTCGCCTTAAGCTGTTGATCGATTTCCGATACCGCGCGCTTCACATCGCTAAGCTGAGTTTGCAGTTTAGGTTTGCGCATCAGCCAAGTGTGTTGATACCAATCATCGAAACGCAGTACGTCACTACGACGCTGCTCAGCGCGGCTGATTTTGGTTTCTAATTCGCGGATCTGCTGCTTGAGTTTGAGGATATTATCCTCATCCACACCGCGGGATTTAAGCTCGTTTTTGTACCAGGTCTCGCAGGCTTTCTGCTCAATTTTGGCGCTTTCGCGGCGGCCTTCAATGGTCGCTTTAATTTGGCCGAGTTGATTGTCGAGCGCGCCGATGACTTCCTGCCAATAGGCTTGTTTTTCCATGCGCGCTTCGAGCGCTTGCTCTTTTTGCTCTTCGAGCCAGAGTTCGTGCTGATGTTTAAGCTGTTTCAGCTCGCCATCCAGCTGAGTAAGTCTTTGTCCTGCATGGGCTTTGCGCTCGCTCAATGCTTTGTTGATTTTATCTTGCTCACTGCGCTTTTCATCGAACAGACGACGCAGATCGTCACGGCTATTTTTATACGCTGTGCGGGCAAAAGTGAGTTCACGGCTGAGATTATCCAACTCGCCATTAATCGCCACTAGCTGAGATTCGGCCTCGGCCTGCATTTCTTGGGCGCTAGTGTGGGCTTCTTCGGCTTTACTTAACCGAATCCGCAGCTCTTGTTCGGAGGCGGCATATTCAGGCACATCGATCGCCTTAAGATCTAAATGCACACCAAAGAAAGCTTCGCTCGACTCACTTACTAAACTGGGATGTAAATCAGTGCGATGCAGTAGTTCAGGCGCGATCACTTTCCCTAAACTTTGCTCCCAACCTTGGGCTTCCTTACGCAGAAATTCCAATAGGGTGTGGGATTGCGGGAACAGCATGTGGTGCAGTTCATCCAGCGCAGTTTGACGCTCGTTCACCCTTAGGGTGGCGATACGCAAGGCTTCGTTGGCTTGGTCGCGTTTGGCTCTGAGCTTGCGTTCATCACTGCTTAAGCGTTCGACCTTGGCATTGCAGCTTTCTTGTTCTTCGTCGGCGCGGTGAATACGTTCGTCGAAAATCGCTAGGCTTAGCTTTTCTTCTTCGGTGTAAGTCACACCATCGACACGTAATTTAAGTTCGGCGGCAGTGAGTTTGAATTGGTATTCCTGCTCGCTAAAGCTGGCCTTGCCCGCATCCATTTGGTTACGCCATTGCAACTCTAAGGCGTCGATATCGGTGCGCGCGACTTCGCGTTGCTTATCGCGGGCTTCGCGCTGCTTATCTTGATCGCTATGCAAACCTTCTAGCTCGCGGTTTAACTGCTCGCCAATCTTACTGCGACGGGCATTGTAGGCCGCCTCGATATCTTGGTGCTTCTCGGTTTGCAGCTTATGGCGTTCACTTAAGTTTTCAACATCGGTGCGCCAGTTTGGCAGCATCTCAAGATCGGCCTTAGCTTGCTCTATGTTGGCATCTAAAAAGGCGCTGTGCTGATCTTCAATGGCATCGAGTTCGTACTCGCACTTGGCCACATCGCCCTTGGCGGCCGATAAATCGAGGTTGAGCTCATCGCGCTGCTCTTTCCATTCATCGTCGAGCAATCTGAGTTTTAAATTCAGCTCTTTAGATAAGGTTTGCTGAATATCTTGGCGATCGGCTTCTAAGGTTTCATCGTTACGATAACCACGGGACAAGCTTGATAAGCGCAGTTCGGCGCTGAGCAGTTGGTTAAATTCTTGCTCGAGTTTTTCAAACTCAGGGCGAATGACTTCAAACCCTTGGATAAGTTGGCTTTCACGGATCCACGCTTCAACGCGCTGTGGATTTAAGCGTGAGCTGGGCGGGTTAACCCCGTCTTCCTCTAAAATGGCGGCGATCATGGATTTGACCGTCTCCATTTTGCCTTCTTTGGAGTGCACCGCTTTGGCGAGTTTTTCGATGTGGCGCAGGGAATGCTCGCCCTCACACAGGGCAAATTGGCGGGCATAGCCGCGTAGTTCGCTGCGGTTGCTGCCCGTGCTTAATAGGGTGCGATCGTTTTGAATAATGGCGCGATATTCGCGGGTGTTGAGCAAGTTAGTGGTGGCGATGCCGGCACGTTTTAAATCACGGCCTAATTCCGCCATGGTGTGGCACAGAATAGTGTCGCCATTTTGCGATTTAATATAATCGCTTAGCTCAAAACCTTTGGCGATAAAGCGATAGTTAACGCCCTTGCCATCGCCCGCCGAGGCCAGCACGGCTTGGTACAGTAACCCATCGGCTTTTTGATATTCGTAAATGATGTAGCTTGAATCGTGTGGCAAGTACCAACGCTCGAAACTGTCGCGGGTCGAAGGCACCACGCGGCTTGGGTATTCGCCATAAAAAACAGGGACTAGACGTTGCAATGTCGTCTTACCCGAGGCGTTAGTACCACAAATGTTGGTATGGCCATTGAGGGCGAGTTCCACAACGCCCGGAAGGTGCGTATCAATCAGCACAATACGAATCAAGCTTGCCATTTCATTCCTTATGCAAACGGGAGCGTCTTATCTGAGCTGCAGAAGCCTTCTACAGGACAAAGCAAAACAATCCAAGAGGGCCACAGACCTTAAAATGCACTGTAAAAAGTGATTTTAAAATCATGACCTAAAAATAGTGCCCCTAAAATAAGGCAATCGCGGTGTATTGGCAATTAAGCGGCGCTGCACTAATGCCATGACTCACAATCTTTACGCCCAGAATTGGGCCCAGAACTAAGCTCATAACTAAGCTACTAGCAAAGCCAATACTAACCGCCAATGATACGACAACTTAGCCCAAATAGGCGGCTAACAAAGCGGCAATTAACGCAGTAAAAGGTAAATTTTAGCGGTTATCTTCAAGGCGCAGGCGTTCGGCGATCCGGCTATAAATCAGCATCATTTCCGCCAGCGATCCCACTTGCATGCCTTTCATCAAATTGGCGCGGTGGATCTCGACCGTACGCATGGCAATACAGAGGCTATCGGCGATCTCTTGGTTCTTCAGGCCTTGGGCAATCAAGTTAAGTATTTCCCGCTCCCTTGGCGTGAGTGATTGATACGTCTCAAGATACTGATTGTCTTGATGATGGGCCTTAGTATGTTCCAACGCTTTGAGTACCGCTTCGGCTAACTTAGCGCCATCGGCGGGCTTTTGGAAAAAATCCACCGCACCGAGTTTGAGCGCCTCTACCGCCATAGGCACATCGCCATGGCCGGTCAAATAAATCACCGCTAACGGACTATTTTTGGCGACTAATTCAAGATGCAACTGCGGGCCGCTCAAGCCCGGCATACGCACATCAACCAGCGCACAACCCGGCAGGGTTAAGTCTACGGCGGTAAAAAAGGCTTCGGCGCTATCAAAGTCGGTGATCTTGAGGCCATAACTTTCAAGCATAAAACGCAAAGAACGACGCACTGAGTCATCGTCATCGATTAAATACACAGGTAACTCAAGACTCATTAAAGTGCTCCATTAGGTTCAGGTTTACGCGGTATAGCCACCTGCGCTTGGCAACCGCCACCCATAGCGCTTTCTAGGCTAAACGTCCCGCCATGGCTCTCGGCAATATCGCGGCAAATCACTAAGCCTAAACCTAATCCCTCTGATTTAGTGGAATAAAAGGCTTGCATCAGCAGGCTGGCGGCTTCGGTTAAACCCGTGCCATTATCCGTGACTGTCAGCAAGAGTGTGCGTTCTTGATAGCGAAGATCGATATCGATCGTCGGCGTGTATGGTTTTTGCGTGATGATCTGTTCGGTGCCACTGGATTCAAGCTCTAGCCGCTGAACACAGGCATCGGCGGCGTTTTTCAGCAGGTTAAGCAACAACTGCTGCATGCCGACTTCATCGAGGGACTGTAAATAGGGCTCGCCGCTCACGTTTACGGCAAGATTAATTTGATGTTGTTCAAACTCATAGGCGAGCAGCGGCACAGTCTCATTGACCAGCTCATGCAAATACAAAGGTTGTTTCGATACAGGCCGTTTCTTCAACAGGTTGCGTAAGCGGCTGATAATGCTGTCGGCTCGCGTGACTTCCTGCTGGATCAGCGTCAATACCGATTGCAGTTCCTCAGGGCTAGTACCCCGCTGTAATCGCACTTCGGCGCCATGACAATAATGGCCAATCGCCGCCAAAGGTTGATTCAGTTCGTGGGAGAGACTCGCGCCAAGTTCGCCAGCAATCGCAATGCGCTGGGCATGTTCCAGTAGCGCGCGGTTTTCATTGAGCTGGCGCTGAGTGTTAATTAACTCCCGACCGCGACGACTAAAGCGATACTCCAACCAGAAATGGTACGCATTGAGCAGCACCAGAATCGCCAGCACAAACCAAGCCCATTGTTGATGTAACTTGACCCACTGCCACGCCCTTTGCCACCAAGGTGTTTGCAGGGGATGCATGTCGAGATCTTTAAGTAACTGATCAATCGCCAGCTGACTCACGGCCGTGGTCCAACCCGCAGAATCGGCCGTCTTAGCAGCGAGGTGATCTTCGGGCAGTGCCAGCAGCGCTTGAGTCACGCTTTTAGCTAAAGATTGCGAGGCGCGATTGGTCTTCGCCATGGACCAGTTGGGATAGAGACGAGTCGAGACTTGGCAATGAAATCCCACCGGAGTTTGGTTATCGAGCACCCGATAATGGCCGATATTAATCAGCCCTTCTGCCTGCATCTGCTCAAGCTGACACACAGGCACTACAGCCGCATCCAGTCGATTGTCTTTCGCCGCATCATTACCACTTCTTTGATCATCTAACTGATACAACAAATTATCTAGCGGGAACCCCAGCGGAATAATCTCACCCACAAAGCGAGGCAAATCTATGCCCTTTAGCTGCGCTTCGTACACTAAGGTCAAGTAACCGCCGAAGGCATTTTTCGACACTATCCCGAGCCGGCGTCCCTTGAGATTAGTTAAAGTCTGATAGGGAGAATCGGCGCGTACCACCAGCGCCGAACCCACTTGCATCGCCGCGCCATTATTTAACGGGCTGCGCAGGGTCGCCAGCCAAGTGAGAGAATATTGCCGCGCCAGCAACACGGATTGCCCAGGGTTGGTGATCACAAAATCGAGCCCTTGGGTTTCAACGCCCTTGGCTAACTCATCGAGGGAGAGAGGATGTAACCTGAAGTAACTGTTGGGAATTTGGGTTTCGAGCCAACCCATTAACGGCTGCCAGCGGTTAATCGTCGCCTTATAACCGCGGATGGCTAACACGCCCACATCGACCACTTGATAACCGGGCTCTTCGGTAGCGACTGGCGCAACAACCTCTGCGTCCATGACATCCGAAGGCGCGCTTTGATTCTGCGGCTCTACGGCGAACACGTTTGCCGAAGCGAGCAAGCACCCTAACGCCACGGCTAGTGCCATCCTGAAAATCATTCGTGTTGTCACCTTAGTTGCAATTTGCCCCTGAATCGATAACGGCCGCTTGAGCGACATAGCTGAGCTAAACACTGTTTTCATCATCCTAAATAACGTGAAGTGCAATCCTTTATCCCCAATCACTCAAATTCAACTCAAGCTCAAATTCAGTTAAAAGCAGATCCAATTCAAATTGGAAGCAGGCCAAACTCAAGTAACAAAAAATAAAACCCTAGTATTTTGAAGGCTATTCTAACGGATATTTGTTGCGCTAGATCAAGTCCACACCCGATATGTGGAAAACCACTATAGTTATGCCGCCTCCCCTTTTACAGAATGCCTGTAAACCTCGCCATAAACCTTAACTCTAGGTCTATGAGCCAGTTTATTCGCCATCTGCAAGTAGTGAAGGAAATCTGTATGGACAAGAGTAAACGTCAGTTTCTCGGCAAAATGGCCAGCGTCAGTGTTGGCGCCGCACTCATCCCTGTCGTGCAAGTGTATGCACAGGATGATAAGCGCAGCCCTCAAATGCACAGTGCCAGCGAAGGCCAAGTGGGTAAACGTTACGGTATGGTAATTGACTTGCGCCGCTGTGTGGGCTGCCAAGCCTGTACCGTCGCTTGCACTATCGAGAATCAACCGCCCCTCGGGCAATTTCGCACCACAGTGCAGCAGTATGAAGTCTCGCAGCAGGAAGATACCACTCCGCCTGCGTTTTTAATGCTGCCAAGACTTTGTAATCACTGCGAAAACCCGCCCTGCATCCCAGTTTGTCCTACGGGCGCGACCTTCCAGCGCAAGGACGGCATAGTGGTCGTCAACAATGAATGGTGTGTTGGCTGTGGCTATTGCGTGCAAGCCTGCCCCTATGATGCGCGCTTTATCAACCACGACACCAATACCGCCGACAAATGTACCTTCTGCGCCCATAGGTTAGATGCAGGATTACTGCCTGCCTGTGTCGAAACCTGCGTAGGAGAAGCCCGTGTGATTGGCGATCTGAATAATCCCAACAGCCAGATAAGCCAACTGCTTGCCGCCAACAAAACCGATATCAAGGTGCTCAAACCGACGGCCAACACTGCGCCACGGGTGTTCTACATCGGCATGAGCAGCGCTTTTGAGGACAAGATTAGCGGCCAAGCCTCCGTTAGAACCTTACTTACCGATACTGGCGAGGAGATCCACCATGGTCATTAAAGAAATCTTTACCCCAGATATCGCCATTACTTGGCTACCTTGGGCAGTGCAATACTTTTTTATGATGGGGCTCGCCTACGCCAGCGTATGGGTAGCGACAATACACTTGTTTAGCCAACCCAAACCCGATGACAGATTGCTGAAGCTCTGCGCCTGTTTAATGTTAACCGCAGGCATAGTCGCCCCTATCGCCTTACTCGCCGATTTACACCAACCGCTGCGGGCTTGGCATTTTTATGCGCAAGTTCGCCCTGATTCTTGGATGTGGTATGGCGCCTTTTTACTGCCCGTATTCTCGGGCACCAGCGCAGTGTTTGCTTGGCTGCTACTGCGTCAATATCTGCCTAAGCGCACCACGAATCAAGACTCAGATTGGGTGAATAAAATAGGCCAATTACTGAGATTCGGTAATTGGAACAGTGACAAATTCATCAAGCCGATCGCACTGATCACGGCCCTGAGTGCCTGCAGTATCGCCCTCTACACTGGCATGGAAACCATGGCCATTAAGGCGCGGCCACTGTGGCATACCTATTGGCTGCCACCTTTGATGGCAATGAGCGCCCTGCTCGCCGCCTGCGGCACTTTGGTGGTACTGAATCGACTATTAAAGGGCTACCAACAGCGCACCCAAGACAGCCTATTACTCTGGGTAAGAGCGAGTTTTGGTCTATTCGCCCTATGCCTTATCGGCTGGGCGTTATTCGATAAGGGCTCGGCCCCTGAAGCCGCATTATTGCTTGAAACCAGCCCAAGCTGGCAACTGGCCGCGATTTGGGTGCTAATCACACTCGCCGTGCTGGCATTAATGCTCGCCATTCGTCACTTACCCAATATGGCAATGCTAATCGTCAGCCTCACGGCCATTCACCTTGCGTGGGGATTTCGCTGGATAGTGCTAATTCAAGCGCAAACCGATCCTAAATACGGCGCGGGGACTTATCTCTATCAACTGCCTTGGGGACCCGAAGGGCTATTAGGCATAGCCGGTACCTTCGGCCTCTGGTTAGCATTAATGGCGCTGGTCTCCGAACTTATTCGCCACACGCCTGCGGCAAAACTTGCTCGCTGAGCACCCAATTAGTTTACAGAATTAAGGAGTCCATCATGGATAAGAGTAAACGTCGTTTTATCAAAGGGGCCGCTGTAACGGGTGGCGTGGGATTATTTGCTGCGGGTTATAGTCATACATTAGCGCAGATAGGTAAAGGTGTCGTCAATGGTACCTCAGGAAAACCAACCCAAGATCCGCTGCACGGCAATTCCTTAGCACCTGAATACAAAGTCGATTTACAGTCAGGTCAGTTAATCAGCAATGACGATCAACGCATCGCCAATACTATGTGCTTAGGTTGCTGGACCAAATGCGGCGTGCGCGCTCGTATCGATCAAAAAACCGATAAAATCATCCGTATCAGTGGCAATCCTTATCATCCGTTGTCATCGCGGGAACATATCGATTTCGATACACCGATCAAAACCGCCTTTGTTGGGCTTAGCGCCTTTCAAGAACAGGGGCTGCAAGGACGTTCCACCGCCTGCGCCCGCGGTAATGCCATGCTAGAACAATTAGATAGCCCACACCGCGTCACACAATGTCTTAAACGCGTGGGTAAGCGCGGCAGCGGCCAATGGCAGAGCATTAGCTTTGAGCAATTGCTGAATGAAGTCGTCGAAGGTGGTGATTTATTTGGTGAGGGGCAAGTCGAAGGCTTAAGAGCGATTCGTGATATCGCCACGCCACTCGATACCAATAATCCAGAATACGGCCCTAAAGCTAATCAGTTACTGGTCTCAAACGCCTCAGATGAAGGCCGCGATGCCATTATCAAACGCTTTACCTTCAACAGCTTTGGCACCCGTAACTTTGCCAACCACGGCGCTTACTGTGGATTTACCTACCGCGCTGGAGCGGGCGCCTTATTGGATGATTTGAAAAAATACGCCCACTTGAAACCCGATTGGGACCATAGCGAATTTTTACTCTTTATCGGCACGTCGCCGCAGCAATCGGGCAATCCCTTTAAACGCCAAGCAAGACAATTGGCTAACGCGCGGGTGAATAACACTAATTTCAGTTATGTGGTGGTGTCGCCCATGCTGCCCAATACCTCAAATCAACCTTGTGCGGGCAACAACACTTGGCTGCCGATCCGCCCCGCCACCGATTCGGCACTCGCCATGGGCATGTTGCGCTGGATTATTGATAACCAGCGCTATGCCGCCGAGTTTTTGAGTGCGCCCAATGTCGATGCAGCAAAAGCATCAGGTTACCGTGGTTTTAGTAACGCAGGTTTCTTGATCGTCAGCGAACCTACCCATCCAAGATATGGCCAATATCTCTTTGCCAGCGATCTTGGCTTACCTTTCGAGGGCAAAGCCTATGGCGAGCAAGACTCGCAGTTGGTTGTCGATGCCGCGAGTGGCAAGATAGTTTTGGCGAGTCAAAGCCTGAAAGCCAAGCTCGACGTTGACCAAAGCGTCGACACACCTAAGGGAGTGATTGTGGTTAAATCCAGCTTCCAACTGTTGAGTGAAGCGGCGCAGAGCTTCGAAATGGCACACTATGCCAAGGAGTGCGATATCAGCGAGGCGCAGATCATTGCCCTCGCGGATAAATTTACCAGCCATGGCACTAAGGCCGCAGTGATCTCCCACGGCGGCACAATGAGCGCCAATGGTTTTTATAGCGCGTGGGCAATCATGATGCTCAACGCCATGATAGGTAATATCAATTTAAAAGGTGGCGCATTAGCTTCCGGTGGTTCCTTTCCCGCCTTTGGTAAAGGCCCAAGGTATAATCTGCAGGAGTTTGACGGCATGGTCGAGCCTAAGGGCGTATTCCTATCGCGATCTAAATTCCCCTACGAGAAAACCTCAGAGTATCGCCGTAAAGTCGAAGCGGGCGAATCGCCTTATCCTGCTAAGGAGCCTTGGTTTCCGATTTCATCGCCCTTGCTTGGCGAACATTTAACCGCAGCGGTGCACGGTTATCCCTATCGACTCAAAGCATGGATTAACCACATGGGCAATCCGATTTATGGTCAAGCGGGCTTAGGTGAAGCCATTGGTGAACAACTGAAAGATCCCAAAGTGCTACCACTGTTTATCAGTATCGACAGCTTTATTAACGAAACCTCGGCGCTATCGGATTATATCGTGCCCGACACCTTAACCTACGAGTCATGGGGTTGGAGCCCTTCTTGGCATGGAACTCTGACAAAGGAAACGACAGGTCGCTGGCCGATTGTCGAACCAAGGGTCACAAAAATGGCCAGTGGTGATGTGGTGTGCATGGAGTCTTTCTTGAGCCAAGTGGCGATGAAACTGCAACTACCTGGCTTTGGCGAAAATGCCGTTAAGGCCGCCGATGGCAGCTTACATCCGTTAACGCGCGCGGCGGATTACTCACTCTACGGCGCCGCTAACGTGGCCTATTTGGGTAAAGCCGTCGCCGATATCAATGCCGAGGACATGTATCTTAGCGGTGTGAGTCGTATCCAAAGTGAGCTCAATGCCAGACTCAAGCCAGATGAAGTCAAAAAAGTTAGCTACTTATTTGCCCGCGGCGGCCGCTTTGAAAATATGAGCGGTGCACGGGATGAAGTGGGGAATCCAACCAAGGTTTGGCCAAAACCTATGATGCTGTGGAATCCCGAAGTGGGCAGTCGCCGTAACAGTCTCACTGGGGAATTTATGAGTGGCTGTCCGCGCTTATATCAACCCGCCTTAGCCAATGGCACACCGCTCGATAAGGCGTTTAATAAATCACAATGGCCTTTGCTGATCAGTAGTTACAAATCCCACACCATGAGCTCTATGAGTATTGGCTCGGATCGTTTGCGCCAAGTGCACCCTAATAATCCAGTGCGACTGAACGAGAAGACCGCCAGTCGCCTTGGGATCAGCACAGGTGACACGGTCAAGATCAGCACGCCCAACGGCAGCGTGATTGCCTTAGTGGAATGTGTTGCCGGAGTGCACCCTGACTGCATCGCTATCGAACACGGTTATGGCCATAAGGAACTCGGCGCGCGGGACGTAGTGATCGACAACCTTAAAATCGCCGCCAATCCGCTGATCCGAGTCGGCATCAATATGAACGACTTGAATCTGTTTGATCCGAGTCGCCACGGCCGTTACCCGCTGGTGGATTGGGCAAGTGGCGCTTCGGCCAGACAAGGGCTGCCAGCTAAGATTGAAAAACTAAGCTAACCGCCGAGCAAAGATGACACTTAAGAAGCTGCCCTTTGGCAGCTTTTCTATGGCCTTAATTCAATCTGATTAAGCCTAATCGCATCATTAATGCTTTCTAGCTATGCCTATTCGCGAATAAACCGAGGAATAGTGATCTTTTTTACTCAATTTAGGTATATAGATCCCGATCACGCGTTTCATAGAAATAAACCACATATTAAAATCACAGCTATATTTATCAGTATATCTAGCTCGAAATATCGAGCTTTCAATAAAGAACTGCAGTTTTTGAGTCAGTTAGACTCATCAGGAGTATCTCAGTGTTCAACTCTTCATTACGTAAAAGCCTAGAAGTGAGCGAAAGTAAACGCCAAGAGGCGGAGTCGATCATCGACTCGATTAAGCACAGTATTGCCACAGTAGAATTTACGCCTGATGGTTTAATTCTCGATGCTAATGCGTTGTTTTTAAAAACGGTAGGTTATTCACTTAATGAAGTCGTAGGCCAACATCACAAGCTATTTTGCTCGGCGGCTTATGGTAATTCTGCTACCTACCAGCAATTTTGGAGCAATCTAAAAGCAGGTCATCCACAGGAAGGCAATTTTGCACGAGTGAATAAAAATGGCCAAGAGATCTGGCTTAGAGCCACTTACTTCCCCATCAAACAGGCAGGTAAAGTCGTTAAAATAATGAAAACAGCCGTTGATATCACCCAAGATAAGCACCAACTTGACGACCAAGCGGCCATTTTTAATGCCTTGAATCGCTCGCAAGCCATTATTGAATTCACTACCGATGGCACGATTTTGAAAGCCAATACTAACTTCTTAAAAACAATGGGCTTTAGCAAAGAGCAGATTATTGGTAAACATCATCGTATTTTTTGTTTTGATGAGTTTTATCGACAAAATCCACACTTTTGGGACGATCTAAAGCAAGGTCGATATAGCAGCGGTCTCTTTGAACGTAAAAATGCTTATGGCGATTCGATTTGGTTAGAAGCAGCATACAATCCTATTATGGATGAGCAAGGTAAAGTGGTTAAAGTGATTAAATTTGCGAGCGATATCAGCAAACGGATCGAGCAAAGCCACGCTGTACGTGAAGCCGCCAATATTGCACTGACCACGTCACAACGTACCGTCGAGCAAGCAGAACAAGGCGTACATTTACTCAATGCGACGGTAAATACCTCTAATGCTATTGCCGAGCAAACCCATAAAGCGACCTTGGCGATAACTCAACTCAATGAACAATCTCAAAGTATTCAAGCCATAGTCGCGACCATTAGTTCGATTGCCGATCAAACTAATTTACTGGCATTAAATGCCGCAATTGAGGCCGCACGAGCAGGGGAACAAGGCCGAGGTTTTGCGGTTGTCGCCGATGAAGTGAGGCAGCTCGCTTCCAGAACCAGTAAATCAACCAGTGAAATTGCCGCCGTAGTCACTAAAAATACCCAGCTCACCACAAGTGCAACAGACATGATGAACGAAGTTGAAGGTATCGCACAGGAAGGGAAACAACAGTTAGCCGAGGTAACTTTGGTGATGGGAGAAATACGCAACGGGGCAGAAAACGTCTCACAAATCGTCTCTCAACTTTCAATCAACGGTCATTAATCCCCTCGCATTTCATCGCGCTATCAAGGATTGCATGGCGCTTTATCTAAAAGACAAAACGCCAACCTATTGCTTTTACGTCAATCAATAATCAGTTTTACTACCTTCATAGGTGGCGCACATTTGCTGCGCCAGCGCCTCGTCGTAAGGGCGTAAGCCACTCATGACTAAGGTTTTGATACCTGTGCCGACTAAAGTATCGCCACTGTGTAATTCAAAGTGCAGTGTCACATCGCCACGTTTACCATCGATTTTTAAATCTTGGTCAACGAGTGATAAGGTCACTTGCACAAAATCGAGGGTGGTTAAATCAAACGACATGCTTTCGTAAATCACTAAAGGTCGGTCTGGGTTGATCATCACTTGATGTTGTTTCATCAAAGGGATCAGGATATCGATAAAATTATGCCCAGAGAAAGCAACATATTGACGAATAAAGGATTCTGTCTGCGCATCGCAACAACTTACATCGCCTTGACGGCTCACATTAAGATAGGTTTTTTCGCGGCCATCGCGAATTGAAAAACTCTCGCTCACTTGTTCCGGGAATTGCAGTTCGACACTCGCGCCCACCATACCCGCAAAGCTAAATTTCATGCTCTGACTCAGGCCATATTGAGTCAATACTAGGGCAAACAGTAAATCTCCCGGCACGCAAAAGCGTTTTGCGCCCACATTGTGTATGGGATTAAAGTCCTGCGCAATTTTCTTCGCGAAGTCGCTGGCTTGTTGTGCTGAAACGGAAATGGCTTGATTTTGCTCGGAAAAATAAGGCGCTAGAAACATATAAACTCTATTTGTAATAACTCAATACAGGGATGGATAACAAAATTATCACGAGTCTACCTTAAAATAGGTATTTAACTCACCCGATGACTTGACCCACGTAAGGCGTACAAAGTAACACCCTGCCCACATTTGTAAAGCCAAACAAATAACAGGGGTATCAGGATCTGTTGACGTTTCAGGTTTATTCTGCAGATATTAGGCGGGATTTTATGCAAGATAGAGCCTGTATGGCGAGATGACGCGACATATAACAGCCGATAATGCCGCAGAAATGTTAGCTAAATAAGGCCGTTTTCATCACTCGTGACTCATTTAAAATAACTCAACATCATTTATCGTTTGGCGAGCAATACCTTGTCAGAACAAATAACATCTAAAACGTAAGTATTGCCTAGCCACCGATAAGCCAAGGAATAAATCGTTAGACCTTTTTAAATTCACGCTTTAACTGAAAACCATCGTCAGTGGCTAACTGCTCTAGCACTTCGATACGCTGACGAAGGATGGCTAACTCGGTCTGCAAAGCTTGGTTTTCGGCCACTTGCTCACGCGTCGACACACCTTGTTTGTTGCGGATTTTCATTATAGCGACCACATATCCACCAACAATTGCGAGTATTGGGATAAGTAAAGCGAGGGCACCAGTGTTCATAGTCATTTCCTTTATCTATTGGCGTTATCGTTATCAAGCTCAAAATTTAAGTCTGCTTATGACGCTTAATCAATGTCAAAGTCAGAACATAGAAATAAGTATGCGCAAGACAACCGCAATCAACCAGTGACAAAAGTCATGAGATTTAGCGAAACAGTGTCATTCTTTATCAAAACTATCCACAACAATAGCGCCCATAGAGGCTGGCATAGTGATCACTATGATCCGTTTTATAGAGGTTAGTGGGTCCTCAAAAAATGGCACTTTATCGAGGCAAAGCAGCACGAGGAATACCACGAGGGCAGTGAGCAAATACGCCACCACGATACGAAAAATAAACACAGGAACGCGGGAAGCAATATTCTGTTGGAACACGCTGTGATAGGTGAATACCCCAAGAAAGAGCAGCGATAAACTAAAAAGCATACCGATATTCAATAAAGGTAAAGTCTCACCGAGATGCCACGCTTCCTCAGAAAATGCAACGGGGACCGCAAGAGCAAAAGCCCCTACGCAAACTTGACTCGCATCTTCAGTGTTAAAACTAAATTTCATGCTGATCGCTCCCTAATCTTCCAATCTATTTGATTAGTCGAAAATAACGTTCGGTGAAGATGCGCTTATTACTGGGGTATTAAGTGCGATACAACACTTTAACCACATGCCAGCCAAACTTAGTTTTCACTATATGCGGCACCAGTAATTCTCCTGAAAATGCAACCTTATCGAACTGTGGCACCATTTGGCCTTTTTTGAACTCGCCTAAATCGCCGCCTTTTTTGGCCGAAGGGCAAGAGGAAAAACGCTTAGCGAGCACAGCAAAATTAGCACCATTATTCAGCTGCTTAACAATATCCTCAGCCTGTTCTTTGTGTTTCACTAAAATATGCACAGCGGCAGCGGTTTTAAACATGTCATTTCTCACTTTGGATTAACGTCCCGTGCAAAGGGAAGATTGGCGCCCCGAGTTTGCCCTCGATCACACCACTTCCATCGGCGCAGGTTATACTGACTAAAAGGTTTTATATCCAACGCATAAGTGCGTTATTGGCCCATTATCGACCCTATTAACCTAGAAAATTTTCTGCCACCACTGCAAAGGGTCGCCGCAGTTATTCACTGGACGATAGGTCGCAGCTAATGCCGGAAGCGCATCGACATTGCTGCAAGTGGATTCCTTAGCCACACCTGTATCTCGGTCAAAAAAGCCCTTCACTACGCCGTTCACTGGGATTGAGCGCAGACTAATAGGTGGACGTTCCTTTAAGAAGGCAAGATACACGGCCATGGCGCCACTGCTACCATACAAACTGGTTTTACCGTTATCGTCACGACCAACCCAAATGGCGGCGACGTTACGCTCATCAAAGCCCGCAAACCAAGAGTCACGGCTGTCGTTACTGGTGCCAGTCTTACCCGCAAGTCCAACGCCAGGGAAGGCATTACCTAAACGCGTTGCCGTTCCCGTATTCACTACTTGCTGCATAGCAAATTGAATTAAGAAATCTGTCTCAGGTGCTATAGCTTGCTCTTTAGGCAATCGCGTCACTGGCAATGGGTTCTTATCAGAATCTAGCACAGCGGTCACTGTGGTTAACTTACGGTAAACACCGCTATCAGCTAAGGTTTGGTACACTTGCGCTACCATTAATGGCGAGCCATTGACGGCGCCGAGTAACATGGAGGGATACTCGTTTAACGGCTCCTGCCAACCCGATTTAGCCAATGTTGTTGCGACCGCATCCACACCCACAGCAATTCCAAGATTTACCGTCGGTACGTTCATCGACTTTTTCAATGCCGTTAACAAAGGCACCTGACCACTGAACTTCTTATCAAAGTTTTGTGGTGACCATGTCTTACCTTGCTCACTTTTTAAGGTAATAGGTTGATCTTTAAGAGGTGTCGCTAAGGTAAATTGGCTATTAGGTGCCAGAGCCGTAGCATACACAAAAGGCTTAATTAACGAGCCAATAGGACGACGAATTTCAACCGCGCGGTTAAAGCCATCAAATCCTGGGGTTTTATCGCCGACCATAGCCGCAATACCGCCAGTGTATTTGTCGGTCACGACCATACCAATCTGCAATGATTTATTGCTCTTATCTAAGCTCTTGAGGGTTTGAGTCACCGCAATTTCGGCGGCTTCTTGGGCCATAGGATCGAGCGTGGTATAGATTTTCACCCCAGATTGCTTCAATAGCGCATCGCCATAACGCTCGTTCACTTCCTGTTTTACCAAGGCGAAGAAGGAAGGCAATTTTTGATGTGCTGGTTTATTGAGATTACGGATCCCTAAGGGGGACTCTACCGCCACCTTGTACTCAGCCGTGGTTAAATCCCCCGCATCCATTAACAAGCGCAATACCAGATCACGGCGTTCTTGAATACGATCCGGATATTTCCATGGATTGTAGTAAGACGGTCCCTTAATCGCAGCCACTAAGAATGCCTGCTGGGAGATAGTCAACTCACTGATAGGACGGCCGAAATAGAAACGTGAGGCCAACCCCATACCATGGACGGCGCGGGATTTATCCTGCCCCATATACACTTCGTTAAGATACGCTTCGAGGATTTCGTCCTTGCTGTAACGAAAATCAATAATGACCGCCATTAAGGCTTCGCGCACCTTACGCAGCAAGGAACGCTCACTCGAAAGGAAAAAGTTTTTCGCTAACTGCTGAGTTAACGTCGAGCCACCTTGCACAGTGCGACCGGCGCTGATGTTCACAAAAGCCGCGCGCGCAATCGCGAAGGGATTCACACCATGGTGTTCATAAAAACTACGATCTTCAACCAGCAGTAACGCCTGCACGATCGACTTTGGCATTTCTTCGGTCGGCACAAACAGCCTGTCTTCACCGTCGCCAGTAATAATGCGGTCGAGCAATACAGGCTCAAGGTGGAATACGGCGAGTTGACGCTTGTCTGAGACTCGAGTGACCGAACTGATGCCATTGCTGTCGAAGCTGATCATGACTCTTTGTTCGACTTGATCGCCTTCAGGATGCAAAAACGGTCGACGCCACAATTCAATACGAGTGCTCGATGCCGAAAACTCTCCCACTTGGCGTGGGTTAGCGACTTTGCGATAGCCGAGCAACTTAAGCTCAGCCATCATTTGTGGATGGCTGACTGCCGCACCGGGGTACAGCGCCATAGAGCGGCTAAACACCTGCGCGGGCAAATGCCATTTTTGGCCTTCAAATTTTTGCGCAATAATTTGATCAAGATAAATACTGTAAAAAGTCACTACAGCTAATCCAGCCAAGCCTAATTTCCAACTGATAGACCAAATTCGTCGAAATAAACCGCGGCCATGATTAGCCCGACGGGAAGCGGGTGATTTTTTTGTCGTCTTAGTTGTCATATCTACTTCATCATTCATGCATTTAAAGACATCAGCCATAGGCACAAAGCTAACGTGGTGCGAATCAAAGTGTTTCATAACAAAATGTTATAAAACCAGCGGCGTGGTGCTAGGGCTGAGCTAAACCCAAGGTTTTCTTCTTGGTAAATTTTGTCGGCAGTGTATTCACAGGATCGTCTGGCCACAGATGTTTTGGATATCGACCGCGCATTTCCTTCTTAACTTCCACATAAGGTCCCTGCCAAAAGCTGGCTAAATCTGCCGTCAAGGCTAATGGACGCTGGGCCGGAGAGAGTAATTCCATCGTCACCTTTAGTTTGCCCTGCGCCAACATAGGACTCTGCGCCATGCCAAAGGTTTCTTGCAGACGTACACGCAGTAGCGCACGCCCAGACTCGTCGTATGCTATTGGCGCAGAGGTACCAGTCACTAACGGCCAGGAAGTTGGCAATAACTCGTCAAGTCGCTGTTTCTGCTGCCAGCTCAAACAGTTTGCCACAAAACCAAAGCAATCGAGCTTAACTAATTGCGGCAGATTATTCACATTTTCGAGGTAAGGCGCCAGCCAAGTTTCTAGGCTCGCTAATAATGCTTCATCATCAACCTTGGGCCAGTCACTGCCCGCGTCAAACTCAGTTGCCAGTTTGAGCCTGTATTGAAATTGCTCTAAGTTAGCGTTCCAATTGAGGATTTGTAATCCTTGCTGGCGAATATAACCCAGTAAGGCCGCGACAATTTGCTTACGTTCAGGCTTAGCAATCGTCTCGGTTTTTACTAAAATTTGTCCGACCTTGTATTGGCGCTGCGCAATCACTCGACCTTTAGCTTCATCCCAGCCACAAATCTCATGAATGTCCAGCAAACCTTTTAGCTCGCCGTCGAACAAGCTTGGCTGAAGCTGACTCGCTAAGTAAATCCGCCCAGCGTTTCTGCCTTCAGTTTCTTGAAAATCCGCCACCACCATCCACGGCGTTTGCGCTAATGCATCTTCGGCTGCGAGCACGACGCCAGTACCATTGGCTAATTGGTAGCCCTCAACACCGCGGGCCTTAGCGATACGATCCGGATAAGCAAGTGCTAATAATAACCCCACATCGCTGTGGTGTGCATGGGTCGCTATCTTAGACAAATCCGCCGCTAATCCTAGCTTTTTCTGCCACTGTTTTGCCTGTTGCCCAGCTTGTCCATGACAGGCAAAGTGCAGGTAATTCATGATATCGGCGCCCTTTTTAGGCAAACCGCGCGCCTCTAAAACCCCCGACAACAAGCAGGCCAAACTGCCCAATTGCGTTGCTTGTTCGTTAGCATTATTGACTCCCCCATTGTTTGCGCCCAAACTTTTTGCGCCCAATAACATATGTGCAAGCCTTGGGTGACACCCTAGCTCGTAGGCCGCTTTACCGTGGGAAGTGAGTTTATTTTGAGTATCGACCATGCCTAAATCTTGTAACAGTTTCCACGCCAGCGCCTCATGCACACTTGGTGGCGGCGTTAACAACATCAAGTCGCTAAAGGATTTTGCGCCCCAGTAAGCACAATCGTGGGCCATAGCCACCAGATCCGCTTGGCTGATCTCGGGTTCATCAGCCCTGAGCATGCGACCATGTTCTTCTTGGCTCCACAAACGCACGCACACGCCCGCTGATAAACGCCCGGCGCGACCACTGCGCTGAGTTGCGGAGGCTTGGCTTATACGTTTCAAGCCTAAGCGAGTGACACCGGTTTTAGGGTTAAAACTCGCTTGTCGTTTATAGCCACTGTCGATGACAAAACCTATGCCTTCAATGGTTAAGCTCGATTCCGCCACGTTAGTGGCTAGCACGATTTTACGCCTGCCATCCGTGGTTACCGCAATCGCGCTATCTTGCTCGGCACCCGAAAGTTCGCCATAAAGAGGGCAAATCAAAAAGGCATCGTCCGCTAAACGCTCGCGCAAAAACTGCTGTAATCGTAAGATCTCCCCTTTACCGGGTAAAAACACAAGCACGGCATTATTGGCAGCCCTTTTATCAACACTGGCACTGCTGCTGGCCGAGACCAGTTCGAGCACGCAGCGGCCGAGGTGATCGATCCAATGCTGCTGAGTTGGCACAGGGCGATATTCGATGTCGACAGGAAAACTCCGGCCTTCGCTGTGCAAGGTCACCGCTTCTGGCATGAGTTCAGCTAAGGCAAGACCTGATAGAGTCGCTGACATAGCTAATATCTTTAAATCGTCCCGCAGTGAAGCTTGCACTTCGAGCGCTAGGGCAAGACCTAAATCTGTGGTGAGGTGACGTTCATGAATTTCATCGAAGATGATCATTCCAATCCCAGTTAACTCGGGATCTTGTTGGATCATTCGCGTCAGTATACCTTCGGTAACAATTTCTAAACGGGTATTGGCGCTGATTTTAGCTTCACCGCGGACGCGATAGCCGACTTCTTGCCCCACCTTTTGCTGGCGACAGCTGGCAATATAGTGCGCCACACTACGCGCCGCGACACGCCGCGGTTCGAGCATTAAAATGCGTCCGCTGATTTCTGGCCAATCCAACATAGCCAAAGGTAACGCCGTTGATTTACCCGCACCTGTCGGTGCCTCGAGGATCACTTGGGCGTGACGAGAAAAAGCCGCGCGCAGCGGTGCTAATAAGCTATGAATAGGTAGAGAGTTCAAGAAAAAGACATCAGCGGCCAACACAGTGCGTCAGTGTACTAACAATCGGCTTTGAGTACCATTTCGCAGCAAACATTATCAAGTCAGTGCTGACATAAGTAACCGCTCAAGGCTGCCATGCCCAAGATTAAAGCTGTGGATAGGGCGCAAAAATCTCACGCTTTTCGAGCCAAGGTTGACTGAGCCCTGACTGTAGTTCAGCTAAGCGTATCGGTTTATTGATGGCGTAACCTTGAGCATAGTCGACGCCTAAGGCTTGCAATTTCCACCCTATTTCTTGGGATTCGACAAATTCAGCAACCACATCAAACCCCATATCTTGACCAAGTTGGCAGATAGATTTTACGATCGCCTGATCCGCAGAGTCTTGGCAAATATTGACGACAAATTGGCCATCAACCTTTACAAAATCCACATTGAGGCGCTTAAGGTAAGCAAAGCTAGAAAAGCCTGCACCAAAATCATCGAGGGCTAATTTACAATTGAGCGGACGCAGTATCTCGAGTAGCTTTGTGGCTTGATCGAGCTGACTCACAGCCGCGGTTTCTGTGATCTCGATGCAAAGCTTATCCACCAGCTCAGGTTCGGCCATCAAACGCATTTCTAGCCAATTCATAAACTCATGATCGCCCAAAGAGGTTGCCGACAGATTCACAGACACTAGATCCAATTGCTGCCAAATATCTAAATGACTACCACCCCACTTGAGCAAATTATCGATCACCCAAAGATCAACCTTAGAAGCCAAGTTGTATCGCTCGGCGGCGGGTAAGAAGATAGCAGGAGACACTATAGTGCCGTTAGTCTGCACCATACGCAGTAGGATCTCTAAATGTAAGCCAGTTTCCTCGCGGTTTAACGGCACTATGCTTTGAAAATAAAGCTCGAATTGGTTTAACGCGAGTGCGCCGACGATATCAACAGAGGCCATCATCTCAGTGTAGAGACGGTTCATTTTAGGATCGCTCGCACTGTATAAATGCCAGCCATTTCGGCCTTGATCCTTCGCCAATCGACAAGCAGCGTCAGCTTGACTCATGACGGTATAAATATCGGCGGATTTTTTATCTAGCCTAGCAATCCCCATACTGACACTGACATTGTGACTACGACTTTCCCAAATAAACTCATGATTTGCTAACTGGGTACAAATCCGCTTAGCAATCTGTTTCGCAGAGTCCACATTACAATAATGCATCAGGATACCAAACTCATCGCCCCCTAAACGGGCAACAATATCGCCTTTACGTACGAGCTGTTTCAAACGTAATGCGACTTGGCAAAGCAGTTTATCGCCCGCCTGGTGGCCACTGATATTGTTAATGACTTGGAATTGGTCTAAATCGAGAAACGCCACGCAAATAGGCATATCATCGTGGGCATGTAGTAGGTTTTCTAATAGGGCTTCGAAATGTAACCGATTGGGCAATCCTGTGAGCGCATCATAATTGGCATGGAACGACAGCTCATCGGCTAAGCGGTACTTTTCACTGACATCTTCGGCAATCATGACTAAAGTATCTTTATCGCCGCTAATCTGGCTAAAACTCAGTTTCAACCAAGTTAATTGATGAATTGATTTTAAAGGTAATTCACACCAAGCTTGACCGAGCACACCTTCTCGTACCACATGTAAGGTATCAGTTAGCATGGCGTGTTCTTCCTCACGCACCATGTCGAATAAATCATAGCCATGTTGAATTGGCAGGGTTTGCAGAGCGACTTTATTCAGCATAGTCAATTGATCATGCTTATCTAACAAGGCGCAAGCTAAGGGCAACTGGTTGAATACTTCACAGTATTTATGTTCACTGGCAAGCATGCTCAAAGCGATACGCGTCAATTCCATCGCAGAGCCAATCATCACAGCGGCGTGATTAAACTCACTTATAAACTCTTCGCTCCATTCACAGCATTCGGAGCAATTGACGGCCCCCAAGGCAATACGGGTTTCGCCAAACACGACTGGCGGCAATACTAATAGACTCTTGACGTCCCAATCCCTTAATAAAGCTCGCTCAGCCTGAGCATCGACAGGCAAGGTATTCACATCAGCCAGATTTAATAGACGCGGAGTACGGACAAGAGAGCGAAAAAATGGCATTCGTGCCAAGGGCCAGACTCGGGTTTGTTGGCCTTGGGCAAATTGGGGTTTTAGATACAAATTACGCGTGCGTAAACGATCCAGTGACTGGCTTCCGGTTAATACAAATACCCCGTCACAATGCAGTTGCAAAGTAATAGTCTCAAGCGCTCTGTCAACATTCTGCTCTAAGGTTTCTAGCGGGGATTCACTAAAAATACTGACCAAAGCCTGTTGGAGTGGATTAGCTAAACCTACTGACATGAAAAGTCTCTTCCTTACCTAAAAATCCATTTAAGGTATTATCGACGTGCATTAAGTATAGGCTCACAGTGAATTAAACGTCTGCTTGAGTCACAAATTAGCTGATAAATTCAACAGCTAGATTAACGCTCAAATGCGCTTAACGTCAAAGTGTTCGCTGAGATAATCCATATTAAGCGCTCCAAAAGGATGATAAACCGATGCAACAAAGGCTATTCCTCGGCTTCGCTCCCACAGATAGTCAAAGGGTATATCTAAGTGAATTGCAGCAGCAATTGATATGCCACCTTAATCCTGAGGCGAAAGCGTTGAGTGTCAACAATTTGCATTTAACGCTCTGCTTTATGGGTCAAGCTAACAACGAGCAAAAAATCGCCCTCCTTGATGCGGTTGACCACTTAGTGAAGCCAAGATTTAGCGTTCGGCTTAACCAGCTCGATGTATGGCCTAATGCGCAAGTATGTTGCTTGAAAGGCGATGATATTGAGCCGCCGTTAGTGCAATTCGCTAAACAGACGCAAGAAATTGCCGACCGACTGCAATTGCATCAGAATGAGCACAGCTTTTGCCCGCACATCAGTTTATTTAGAAAAGCAAAACAATGGACACTAGATGAGTCGGCTTTATTGCAACTCAAAGGTATGAATACGCTGACGTTAACGCCCAATAATTTGCATTTATACCATTCAAAAAGCACAAGCACGGGTGTCGAATATCACATCCTAGATTCTTGGGCGCTCGGTGAGCCTTAAATCAAAAACAAAAAGCCCGAGTATCCACTCAGGCTTTATTTTTAAACTTATGAATCAATCCATTAATCAATACTAGAATAAAAATAGCAGTTAACTAGAGAGCGATGATGAAGAAATACCTATTCGAGTAAACGTAAGGTTTCGCGATAGGCACGCTTTTGCTCGTAGGTTTGTAACCGCAGCATAAACTCATCAGTCTTAGTCATTTCAGCATTCATTTTCAACGCTTCGATCGCTTTCTGCTGCGTCGAAATAGCAGCACCAAAATCGCCTAACTCCGCATAAGCCGCGGCTAAATTATCAAGATTTGTAGGATCGTTTTCATTCACTTTGAGTAATTTTAAGGACAACTCGACCGCTTTATTACCATCACGATATTCTGCTTCGGGGCAAGTTGCTAAAATCCACGCCACATTCCCCAAAGCAACATCATCACCCACTTGGGAAAATTGCTCGACCGCTTTACCGCAGTTGCGCTGCACACCGTCACCGCCAGACGCATAAATAAAGCCTAAACGGAATTGAGCCCAACGACTGCCCTGCTCACTCAACGCTTTATACCAATGCTCAGCGACTGACAAGTCACGCTTGATCAATTGGCCTTCAAATGACAGATCCGCTAAGGTTTGCTGCGCTTTTTCATGTTGTTGTTCGGCGGCAAGTGAGATCCAGTGCAATCCAGTCGGCACTTCTTGCGACACAAAACGTCCGGAGAGATACATTAATCCCAGCAAAAATTGGGCATCGGCATCACCTTGCTCTGCCGTCACCTGAATATGCACAAACTTACTGGCCGCAAGTTCAGCAGCTGGCTGCGGGATAGAAAATGCGTGCGCCGCAGAGCTCAGCCCAATTGTTAAGCTTAAACCTGCACCTAAAACCCATAATCTGTATTTCACTTGCTTACCTCTCTTAAAAACAACTGCCCTCAAAGTTAGCCAGAATTAACCCCATAAGTCGAGCCTAAATACACACAAACCTCAGGATAATGGGGGAAGCTAAGCCAAATGGAATGTCAAATTTAAAAAGTGAAACATGTTATTGTGTAATTTAGTGGCATATTTTATTCATAATCTATAATAAAACTGCTGAAATAGACTGGTAAGATGTGATTAACTCGACAGAGTTAAGTGAATCCAGCGAGTTTCATATCGATTTAGTTGACTTAAATCACTAAAGTAGCAAAATAAGCTCTAATTTTAGATGGTTAATTGCATTTATTCACTTATTCTAAACTAAGACTTCCATCAAGTTTTTGTGAGTTTAATTGACGTAAAATGCTTATTTAGAATACTCTTACTTTCGTTTTAATCAATCGAGGAACACCAACATGGCTCTGATTGGTAAGCCAAAACCTGATCCAACTTTGGAATGGTTTTTATCACACTGTCACATTCATAAGTACCCTGCAAAGAGCACTCTTATCCATGCTGGTGAAGACTCAGATACCCTTTATTACATAGTAAAAGGTTCTGTAGCGGTATTGATTAAAGATGAAGAAGGTAAGGAGATGATCCTTTCTTATCTGAATCAAGGTGACTTTATCGGTGAACTAGGTTTGTTTGAAGAACAAGCCGAACGTACCGCTTGGGTTCGTGCTAAGCAAGCTTGTGAAATCGCTGAGATTTCATATAAGAAATTCAGACAGTTAATTCAAGTTAACCCTGAAATTCTGATGAAGCTGTCTGCGCAAATGGCCTATCGCCTACAAAGTACCAGCCAGAAAGTGGGTAACCTTGCATTCTTAGACGTTGCAGGCCGTATTGCTCAAACTCTATTACATCTGGCTAAACAACCTGATGCTATGACACACCCTGATGGCATGCAGATTAAGATCACTCGTCAAGAGATAGGCCAAATCGTTGGCTGTTCACGGGAAACTGTGGGTCGTATCTTGAAGATGTTAGAAGAACAGAATTTGATCCAAGCTCATGGTAAGACAATCGTGGTATACGGTACCCGTTAAGTTAGTCTTCAGCTTGATTTAAGCCTGCCTTATTAAAGTGGCCTAGAATAAATTCTAGGCCATTTTTTATTGGGGAGCTCAAATGAAACGGCTGTTTTTAATCTGTTTTTTCAGCCTATTCACGCTGGTGCATCCAATAATCTTGCATGCCGAACCTATTGAATTAGAACATTATCAAGCCAAGGCGTTAGTTAACTCTGGGCAAATATTGTCCTTAAACGGTACACTCGCCGTAGTGAACCAATTTTGCCAAGGTGAACTAATTGATGCTCATCTCTATCAAGAAGATCATAAATGGCGCTATGATTTGCAAATCAAAGTTCAGCGTGGCCAAATCGTTAATCTCAGTATTGATGCAACTAATGGTCAAGCCGATCAATCAATAGCACTACCGAGCGAATGTCGAAAACATGAAACTGTTACTCGTTGAAGATAACCCAATGCTAGTCACCGAGCTGGAGAAACAACTCAAACTCGCTGGCTATGTAACCGATATTACAGACAAAGCGCTTGAAGCCGATTATCTGATCAAAGAAACCCAATACGATTGCGTAATCTTAGACATAGGTTTGCCCGATGGCAACGGCCTCGAACTGCTCGAAGGCTGGCGAAATCAAGGGATCAGCACTCCAGTCATCATGCTGACGGCCCGCAGCCAATGGCATGAAAAAGTAGAAGGTTTTAATGCTGGCGCCGACGATTACTTAGGTAAACCTTTCCACGCCCAGGAATTATTGGCCCGAATCCAAGCTTTAATCCACCGTGCACATGGTCGTCTAAACACCTCAAGTAAACAATTGAGTTATGGTGGCGTGGTTTTAGATGAAGCAGAGCAAACAGTAAAAGTGGCCGAGCAGCTGTATGAACTCACAGCAATGGAATTTAGGCTGTTAAAAATCTTCCTCATGTCACCTAAGAAGCTGTTATCTAAGACGCAGCTAACCGATAAGCTCTATCAGTTTGACGATGAAAAAGAGAGTAATGTGGTCGAGGTTTATGTCACCCATCTACGCAAGAAACTGGGTAAAACCACGATCGAAACCCGTCGCGGCCAAGGTTACATCTTCCACGGCATTATTGAATGATCTCGATCCGCACTAAGCTCAGTTTATGGTTAACTGGCTTACTCGTGTTAGGTACTGTGATTGGACTGATACTGTTTGAGTCCATGCTACGTCAGGCCTTCCACGACTCTATTATCAATCGCTTAGAAGAAGATCTCGAACATATCATGCTGGCAACCCATATCCATGATGGGGAGATCAGCATAGATCAAAGCCAGCTTTCCAGTTTCTACAAGCCCGCCTATTCAGGCCGTTATTTTCAGCTTAACCTACCAAATGAAGTGATTCGCTCACGCTCCCTGTGGGATATGCAGTTAGATATTGAGCCACTGGCACCAAATCAAACCCGCGTCTGGCAAGCTAAAGGGCCAAAAAATAACGATATGCAGTTGTTATCACTGGGATTAAATTCCAGCAGTGCCAATGTCAGCGCCACCTTAACCGTTGCGCAAGATTTGAGTATCGGTAGACGTGTGTTTAGCGAGGTTTATGGCACTAAGCTTGGTGTCAATCTGGCGATGTTAGTTGCTATGATCGCGGGGATATTCTTGATCCTACGTCAATCCTTTAAGCCAGTTAAGCACATACAGCACGCACTTTCTCGGCTAAGACAAGGGGAAATTAACGCGCTGGAGCTCAATAATATTCCCCCCGAAGTACAACCATTAGCAAAAACCTATAATGAACTACTTGAGTATACTGCCAAGCAAATTGAACGTAGCCGCAATAACTTAGGTAATTTGAGCCATGGGCTCAAAACGCCACTTGCCGTGATGCAGCAACAGGTTGAAGCTCTTGGCCTCAAAGATCCTGAAACTGCCATTGCCCTGCAGCAGCAACTTGATTCGATTCACAAGATGGTCGAGCGTAAACTGGCTGCGGCGAGGATCACTGGCGACATGCTCCCCGCTGCGCAATTGGTGATCCCTAGGGATTTACATAGCCTAGCCAACACGCTAAATAAGGTTCACCGCAACAAGTCCATTGAATGTGATTTCGAACTCGATCCCAATATTCTCAGACTGCCTATTCACAGGGAAGATGGCATGGAGCTCTTAGGTAACCTGCTAGACAACGCCTTTAAATGGGCCCAGAGCCGAGTCAGCATTCAGCTATCGCGTCAACAAGAGCGTCTCTGCCTTTGTATTGATGATGATGGTCCAGGGGTTGCTGATGATGAGCTAGATAAGCTCACACAAAGAGGAACAAGGCTTGATGAGTCTGTGATGGGTCACGGTTTAGGATTATCAATAGTGAAAGAAATTGCCGAGCAATACGAGATTGAGCTGCAGTTTAATCATAGCACTCGCTTAGGTGGATTGAGGATCGAGCTGACCTTTAGCTAGCCCCAGAGTATGCCAATCGTATTAAATGCCTTGTTTGAAATATCCATAAAAAACGCCATCGAATTGATGGCGTTTTTTATGCAGAAAGCAATTTGAGGACGTTAGGCTTTATTCACATTGGTGCTTTCAAAAATCTTGTCGGCAGACGCCGCCACAAAGCCTGTGTAGAGCTCGCCATTAGCCATAGGATAACGTAGCGCAAACTCATAGAAACAGCTTGGGATTTCCACTGTCGCGTCAGTAAATTCAACACCAATCTTATCAGCCATAGTCGAAGACTGTTCTAACAAGACTTCTGGCGAACCTTTGATCTCACCACCTGAACTATTGAGCACAAAGCCCGCTTGCTTCAGTGCTTCATTCACTGACTCTAAAGTCTCAAAACCGTCGAGGTGATTGATAGACACAGTGAAATGGTTAGCGCGGTAACCAAAAGCCGCTACCCAAGCTGCATATTCACTCTCAGTTAATAAGTCCTGATAGGTTTTAGCATCTAAAGACCAATGACGGCCTGAGTAAATAAAGTTGTCCGCCGTTGTCGCTGCTGCATCCACTTGGGCGATTAAGCCTTGAATAGTTTTTTGCAACGCAGGGCTAAATTCTTCAACCAACAGCTCAGAGATAAACACTTTAGGCTGAGTCGAGTCTGGATGTTCAAAATGCTTAGCGATCAGTTTTTTCTGTTCAAACTTATAATCACCGCAAGGTACATAACCTAGCGAAGTGAAATGCTTAGCCAGCACGTCCAAATTCACCTTAGCGATATTGAAAGTACGCAGGGCAATATGGTCGTTGATGATCGGTTTACCATGACCCAACAACGCGTGCACTTTTGCCGCTGAAGGGGTCATTTGAATATAGTCTTGCCACAGAGCGGCAAATAACGCGTTGATGTCGGTATGCATAAAAACTCCTTTTATTGTGCTGCGGTTATTGCTGTTATTTTGCCGCAAACACTAAATGTAACGACCTAAATGCTACTGTTGTAGCGTCTACACATACCCACAGTAGAAACTCAAGTAACGTTACTGCTTGTTATTAAAAAGGAAGAACATTAGTCCTTCCTCCTCTTTCCCACATATTCTTTACCGCATAAAAGTCAAATCTCTACCCGCTTACAAGCTCAAACCTGGGCTTAATGTCGCGGGTAAACTCACGGCATCAGCCTCGACCGAAGCGACAGGATAAGCACAGTAATCGGCGGCATAGAAAGCACTCGCTCTGTGGTTACCCGAAGCCCCTACGCCACCAAAAGGTGCCGCGCCAGATGCGCCAGTGATTTGTTTGTTCCAGTTAACAATGCCAGCACGAATACGCGCGAGGAAATAGTCATAATCTTCACGGCTATCGGCAAGTAATCCCGCAGACAAGCCGTAACGCGTTTGGTTAGCCAATTTGATCGCTTGATCGAAATCACTGTAACGCACCAGCTGCAGTAGAGGTCCAAAGTATTCTTCATCCGGCAATGCATCGATCGCTGTCACATCGATAAGGCCAGGAGACACTAAGCCTGTACCCGCTTCTAGATGGGTCAACTCGACCAAAGACACACCGCCCAAGTTCAGCAAATTCGCCTGCGCCGCAACCATACCCTTAGCGGCAGTTTCAGAAATCATTGAGCCCATAAAAGGTTGTGGCTGCGCATTCCAAGGACCGACTTTAATCTGTTTAACCGCATCGACTAACATGGCAATCAGGGCATCACCCTGCTCGCCTTGCTCGACATATAAACGGCGCGCACAAGTGCAACGTTGACCCGATGAGATATAAGCCGACTGCAAAATATCATGCACTGCGGCCTTAATATCCTGCACACCTTTGATGATCAGTGGGTTATTACCTCCCATCTCAAGTGCTAAAATTTTGCCAGGATGACCCGCATATTGTTGATGCAATACATGACCCGTGCGTGAGCTACCGGTAAAGAACAGACCATCGAGCTGCGGGTGAGAAGCCAGTGCCTTACCCGTATCAACCTCACCTTGGACTAAGTTAAGCACGCCAGCAGGCAGACCCGCTTTATCCCATAGGCTGACCATCAGCTCAGCGACTTTAGGCGTGAGCTCTGAAGGTTTGAAAATCACCGTATTCCCAGCCAGCAGCGCAGGGACTATGTGGCCATTCGGCAAATGACCAGGGAAGTTGTAAGGACCGAACACCGCCACAACACCGTGGGGCTTATGGCGGATAACCGCACGTCCTGCTGGCGTATCGTTGGCTTCTGTGCCCGTACGTTTATTGTAAGCCGCAGCCGATAAAGCAATTTTGCCTATCATGGCGCCGACTTCGGTCGCGGTTTCCCACTGAGGTTTACCCGTTTCTTGGGCAATCGTTTCAGCCAGTTCCGCTTTATTGGCTTCGAGTTGGGTGCGATACGCTTCAACTATGGCTAAACGCGCATCGAAACCTAACATAAACCAATCAAACTGTGCGGCGCGCGCGGCATCAACGGCGGCATTAACTTGTTCTGCAGTGGCCGTTTTACCGGTCCAAATAGATTGTGCATTGGCAGGGTTAATTGAGGTCACGTCATGACCTTTGCCAGCATGCCACTGGCCTTGAATATAATGTGTCATTGGTTATTCCTACATTGCCAAAATACGGATTTGATCGCCTTTTGCGAGTAGCAAACCCGCAGCCAGCTCAGGGCTAATGATGATATGTTCGGATTTGTCGTCCACGGCCAGTGCAGCAGACGTCGCTCGGTAATTGGCTAATTGGGTATTTGAGATAATAAATTGAGTGTCGGCTTCGACCGTGTCACCAATATCGACGGTCAATAAACGACTTTCACGCACGCCGCGAATGTCCGATAAACGACACTCAACCGTTGGACCACCATCAAAAATATCCACGTAACCGCGGCATCTAAAACCTTCGGCCTGCAGCAGACTTAATGCAGGACGAGTATTGGTATGCACTTCGCCAATCACTTTCTGCGCTTCTTCAGGCAACAGACAAACGTAGACAGGATTTCGTGGCATCATTTCGGCCATAAATGCCTTTTTACCTAAGCCAGAAAGATAATCCGCCTGAATAAAATCTATGCCTAAAAAGTGTTTTTGCAACCAACCATAAAAAGGTGAATGCCCCTCAGCGTCGCTTACACCGCGCATTTCGGCAATCACAGTTTCGCCAAAACGCTTCGCATGTTGAGCTAAAAACAGAAAGCGACTGCGGGATAACATGCGGCCATTGTTGCCCTTGCGATATGCTTCACGCAAAAACAGCGTACACATCTCAGCAGCGCCAGTGTAGTCATGGCAAAGGGTGAGTGTTTCAACCTCGTTACGCACATCAATTTGTTCAGAATGATAGACTTCGGTACCGAGTCGATAATGGTAGAACGCATCTTCCATTCCCACCGCCGCTTCGATGGCGCACGTTCCCACCACTTCACGGGTATCGGTATCTTCCAGCACCATCAGATAACCTTCATCGAAGGGAGTCTCTACGGCTTTGACGAATGAGGCTTCTGCTCGAGCAATTTTATGTCTGAGCAGATCCGCATTCACAGGTAATGACGTAAAACCATGACCAGACTCTTCGGCAATTTGATATAAGGCCTCAAAATCACCAGCCTGAATAGGACGTATGATTAACATCTTAGTGTCTCCTCACTTTGGCTTACCGTGCATCAAGGCACCTCTCTTCAAAAAGACAGGCAGTGATGCAGGTAAGTATTCCCTGACAAAAAAGGAGTGCGAATAAATTCAGCACTCCTTTGGTCATTTAGGCGGCAGCGATGCTCGCCACAGCACGTTCAAAACGAGCTAGACCTTCAGCAATATCTGCCTCAGGGATCACCAGAGAAGGAGCAAAACGCACCACGTTAGCACCCGCCATCAGGCTCATTAAGCCTTCAGCGACAGAGGCCACCAAAAAGTCGCGTGAACGACCTTGGTATTGTTCATTAAGAACGGCCCCTAAGAGTAAACCTTTACCGCGTACTTCTGAAAAAACATGATATTTTTCATTGATTTTGTTCAAACCATCACGCAATAACTGCTCGCGATGTTTTACGCCATCTAACACTTCAGGTGTGTTCACTACATCTAATACAGCATTACCGATAGCGCAGGCTAACGGGTTACCACCGTAGGTAGAACCGTGAGTGCCCACTTTTAAATGCTCGGCAATCTCAGCCGTTGTCAGCATAGCTGCGATAGGGAAACCACCACCGAGCGCTTTAGCTGTGGTTAAGATGTCAGGCACGATTTCAGTACCCATGTAAGCGTACAGTTCACCAGTACGGCCCACACCCGTTTGGACTTCATCAAAAATCACTAGTGCATTGTGCTTATTAGCCAGTTCACGCACGGCTTTCAAGAATGCAGGATCGGCATCAATAATACCGCCCTCGCCTTGCAGCGGCTCAAGCATGATGGCGCAAGTCTTATCGGTTACTGCGGCTTCTAAGGCGGCAACATCGTTAAATGGCAGGTGAGTAATACTCTGCGGCTTAGGACCAAAACCATCGGAATAGGCAGCTTGTCCACCGACACTGACGGTGAAGAATGTACGGCCGTGGAAAGCTTTATCGAACGCTATGATTTCATCTTTCTCAACGCCATGTTTTTCTAAGGCATAACGACGGGCAAGTTTTAATGCGGCTTCGTTGGCTTCGGCGCCAGAGTTGGCAAAATACACTTTGTCGGCAAACGTGCTATTAACTAATTTAGTCGCTAATGCTAAGGCTGGCTCATTCGTCATTACGTTTGACAGATGCCATAATTTTTCACCTTGTGTCTTAAGGGCATTCACAAGGGCTGGATGACAGTGACCTAAGCAATTTACCGCAATACCGCCAGCAAAATCGATAAACTCGTTACCCTCTTGGTCCCAAACTCGGCTTCCTTCGCCACGAACAGGGATCACGGCAGCAGGCGCATAATTAGGCACCATCACTGCGTCAAACTGGGCACGGTCCAACTTCATATCAACGCTCATTCTTCTTCGTCCTTTGTGTTTGTGTAACGGCGCCTTGCACCGTCAGAGTCCCATAGGTATCTTTATCTAGAGTTAGTGATACTGGGATTGCTTGTGTCTATTAATAACCATTATTAGCGAAAATGTGATCAAAATACCAGTTTTTCACAAACATCAATCCACGCACTTCCACCCAAAGTGCATAAAGATTGCAGTTTAAGAACTATACAAGCGGTTAAGCCCGTGGCTTGCAGCATAATTAGTCAGAAAAAAAGTTATTTACCCCTCATTTTGCTAGCTATTCACTGAATGTGAATAACTACACCATTTTAACGAATCAAGTGTGAAAGCACAAAATGGCCAATTTTCGACCTAACTTCAAGGGCTTCGGGTAATAAATTGAACAAGGGAAACACATGGGGCATGTTAGGGTAAAAACAGCCCGTTATCTCACCACCACAGGCTTTTATTTGGGCGACTAAACGTTCAGAATCCTGTAATAATAACTCCCGCGTACCCGCAATCACTAAGATAGGCGGCAGGTCTGCCAAGTTTCCCTGTAAGGGGGACACTTTTGCCGACATAGGATCGGCACCCGCAAGATAAGCGCCACGTAAGCGCAGCAATGCCTCTATGGTGAAGAAGGGATCGTCGGCTGCGAGTATCAACTCAGTATCCCCCGTAAGTGCTAAGTCTAACGCGGGCGATAGCAAGATACAGGCGGTCGGTAAAGGCAGGGCTAAACGCTTTAATTCCAGCAACAAACTCAGGGCTAAATTGCCGCCCGCCGAGTCACCCATGAGGATCAAATTCTCCGTGCCTTTCAGCTCAATTAACCGCCTATAGGCTTCAAGCACATCATCAAATGGCGCGGGGAAAGGATGCTCAGGAGCGAGACGATAATCAGGAATATAAGCATCTAATTGACAACGCTGGCAGATATCTGCGACCAGTCTTGCATGGGCATGGGGCGTTTTAAAACAGAAGCCTCCGCCACGGATATAAAACAGACTTCCAAGGCGAGAAGGTTCGTTGAGAAGCACATAATGTAACAAGTTTGAGTGTTGTAAGGGGATGGTAGCGCTGACTAACTTATCCGGCCAAGGGAGCCAACGTCTATCAAGCTCAAGCAACTTTTCACGCACTTGCGCTAAGGGCATTTTGGCCTGTCCACGACTGATGGATGGCCTAGCGACATAGGATAAAATGGTATTTAGTACAGATGCTTGCCAACTTGGCATATCCCTTCCTCTACTTAAACGCCGCAATCATGGCGCTACGTAGCAGACCGAGGATTACAGCAGATCTAACTTCCTATAGTTTTGTGCTTTTAAGCGCAGTACTTCTTGCTCATTTAACTCATAATAATCAAACATTAAGCGCTTTTCTTGGGGATCGATTTGACGCATTTCTTCGAGCAATACCACCTTAGCATAACAGTTTGCCCGCGCGACTAATGCCGACTGAGGCGACAATTCTCGATAGCTTAAGGTTTGGTCTAACTCCTTTAACAACCGAGTTAAGGGACTCGCTTCAAACTTAAGTAACTCTAATAATTGCCAATTAAGTTTAAGGCCATGGCTTAACACTTGTTCAAACACGGCCTTAGCAGGAAACTCAGTGGCAATCACCGCATCATACACTTCCTTATCACGGCTGCTACTGGCTTCTCTTATCCAAGATCCCCATGTTTGGTCGAATAAACGGGCACTTAAACTCAATACAACGGATGTGCCTAACTGATTAAGTAAGGCACTACTATAAACCAAGGCTGAGTCAGTATTATGAAGCTGAGCTAAAGCATTTGCCGCTATGCCACTGACTATGCTGTAGCGCCATAATTTACGGGTAGTCCATAACAACTTAGCATTGCCACTAGGAAGCCAATTTCGCAAACAAAAGTAAGGGATAATGGTGCGAAGGTTTTCGATACCGATGTAATTCATCACTAATTTGATATCAGTGACCCGCACATCTGAGCTCTGAGACCGGCGAGCGCGAAAAGATGGGCTGTTGACCATGTTGGTTAAGTCGCGGCACAACCAATTTAAGCTACTGATCAATGGCCTTAATCGCGTTGCATCGAGATTTTTTGCCAGCAATAATTCCAACAAGAGGATTTGCGACTCATTGATATCTGACTTAGCCAAAACAGATTCAGGGGACGCGAGTTGATGCTCGATGGCGTTAATGACAGTTTCATGCAACTGGCTCGATACGGCTTCAAACACTTCTTTAGCTTTAATTTGTTTCATCAAACGCACCAAAATGGCTTCGCGTTCAACATCTAACTTATTTGCATCGGCCTCTAATTCAAGGTCGAGTTCATCCAAAAGAGTCGGGCTCGCTTTTTGCTTTCCGAGGATCAATTGTTGATAGAGTCTATGTTCTATCTCTATAATTTTGCCGGGTCTTACACCGCCCGCAACCGAAATCGCCACTATAAATCTTTCCTATATCGCTAATGCCCGAGTGACGTCAACACAATCAAACTCTCAAAATCATTACAATTTCAGCACATACACTTAATCTTAGCAATAATGCAAAGTCGCAGAACGCAAACAAAGAGTTATATCGGATATTTCCTAGTCAGTTACCCAATAAAAAGGCCTCGACTAGGAGACCTTTAAAAGAAATCGAACTGAATTATTTAAGTTCTTGTTCAAATAACTTATAGATGCGGCGGTATTCATCTAACCAGCTAGAAGGTTGACGGAAACCATGGGGCTCAACAGGATAAATCGCCATTTCAAAGGTTGGTTTTTCCAGTTCAATGAGGCGCTGTACCATACGCACACTGTCTTGGAAGAAAACGTTGTCGTCCATTACGCCACTCATGATAAGCAGTGGTTTAGTTAATCCTTGGGCATGCTCAATCGGAGAGCTGCGCTCATAGGCGATAGGATCGACATCAGGCGTATTTAAGATATTAGAGGTATAAGGCGCATTATAATGTGCCCAGTCCGCCACAGGACGCAATGCAGCTCCAGCTTGGAACAAGTCCGGCGCGGTAAACAAAGACATAAACGTTAAGAATCCACCGTAAGAGCCACCATAAGTCCCGACACGCTTAGTATCGACATGGGTATGAGTCGCCATCCACGTTACGCCATCCTTTAAGTCTTCCACTTCTGGATGACCCATATTGCGATAAATAGCGGTGCGCCAATCTCGGCCGTAACCTTTAGAGCCACGGTAATCCATGTCCATCACAACATAACCTTGTTGAGTCAGCAGGTTGTGGAACATAAACTCGCGAAAATAACCGCTAAAACCATAATCGGCATTCTGCAGATAACCTGCGCCGTGATTGAAAATAACCGCAGGATATTTCTCAGCGCGGGACTTATCATAGCCTTGCGGCAGATAAACTCGAGCGTACACATTGCCAGCACCATGATTTGAAGGTACAGCTACCACTTCTGGCGCTTGCCATGGGTAATTTTTGAAGGCATCACTGGTATAAGACGTCAGCTGCTTTAACTCGCCGCCAATAGGTTGAACATAAAGCTCATTTGGCTGAGTACGGCGTGAGGCATTGAGTAATAGCTGAGTGCCATCGGGGCTTAAGCTGTAATCTAAGTTTCCATCCCACTGAGTTAGTTGCTCATTTTTACCTGTGGCAAGATTCACGCGGTGAACATTATAAATACCGGGGTGACTCTGGTTCGCTTTGTAATAGATGTAATTGGCATCCGGTGACAGCGTAATATCACTCACCACAAACTTGCCTTGGGTTAACGCACGCGGCTTTTCGCCTTGAGCTTTAATATAAAGCTGCGAATAACCGGACTCTTCTGACAAGTAATACAAGGTATCCGTATCCGGTAACCAACCGAATTGGTTATAGTCGTAATTCACCCATGCATCATCATGCAAACGATGTTCGGTAATAAATTTACCCTTAGCAAGATCGACACTGGCGATCCAGCGATCTTTGTTATCGGTGGCTTCTAGCATCAGGGCTAATTTATTTTCCGACTCATGCCATTGAATCGCACTCTGAGTCCAGCCCCAATCCTGCATCAACTGAATTTTACGTGGCGATTTAGTGCTTTGATAAGTTTCGCCTTTCGCTTTAGCATTTTCAGCTTTCACTTTGGCTAGCACATCTTCATCAAAACCAGTAAGGCCCTCGATTGTGATATCGACTTTTTTATGTTGGTTTAAATCAAGTACCACAAAACGTTGCCCTGGTGGCGTATCTTCAGCCACGCGCGCGCGCACTGGCACTGGGTCGATATAACCTTCGCTACCTAAGTAATTAGGCATGATGTCGTGTTCGCTGCTACCTGTGTAATTTTTATCTGTAAGAGCGACTAAAATATAGCGGCCATCGGGTGATAAACTCAGCTCTGACACCACTTCGCTATCGCCTAAATACCAAGTACTGGCGGCGAGCGTAGGATCGTTTTTTTGTAATTCATCTTGGTACTGCGCTTTAGCTTTAGCATTTTCTTGCTGCAGCGCTACATACTGAATCAATCTGTGCTGTTGTTTCGCAATATAAGACGTCGGCTCTTTTACCACTTCTGGTGCTTTCGCCATTTTAATTTCAGCAAGTTGCTCGACTAAGCCTGAATCTTGATGAATTTGGAAAACATTGTCGCCCTGCCAATAGGCAATATCGCCATTATTAAGATAACGCACACCATCGATGGCGGTGCGCTGGCGAGTCAATTGGCTGATCTTACCCGTGCTTAATTGCTTAACAAAAATGTTGCCCTGATACAGATAAGCCTTGTGGGACTTAGTGCGGTCAAACACACCAAACTGCTGATCTGCCGCATGTAACTTATCGAGAGCTAGCTCGACGGCGCGACTGTCATTGATGCCTTGCTGATAATAGCTACGCAGAGGTGAAGCACTCGCTTGGCGGGCAAACAGCACGCTTTGGCTATCGTCGCTCCAGTAAGCCTCTTTGGCAAAGATCCCCATCCAATCAGGATTTGCCATAATTTGATTAAGCGTAAGCGCCTGTGAAACTTGTGGCGGTTGGGCTAAGGGAACTTGGAATGCTGGCGGAGCTATTACGGGAGTTGCAGTTTCAGTCGATGTCGCTGCGCACCCTGCCAATACGGCAACCGCTAACGCACTAAAACCCAAATTTCGCATTACGCTTCTCATTTATCCTTCCTTTTATTGTTATCGCAATGGCTAAATGACCCAGTCTACTTATCTGCTGGTTTCGCCTATTCGCGTAGTTTTGCGGCAGTTATAGCATAGTTAATCGCTAAACTTGCTTAAAAGAAGGATAAATCTTGTAACAGAAATTGATAGTGTGGAGAGTTTTTAAGGCGAGGAAATTATACGGACACAGCCGGTTGCGCTAAAAAATTGGCTAACAGTTCGAGACCTTGCTCGGTGAGAATTGATTCGGGATGAAATTGCACCCCATAAAGCGGTAAGTCTTGATGGCTCATGGCCATGATTTCTCGGCCGTGAATTGCATCGTCAAACCAAGCATCGAGTACAAAACCTTCAGGCACAGCATCAACCAGTAACGAGTGATAACGTGTCACGGTTAAAGGCTGATTTAATCCCTTAAATAACCGCTGTCCTGTATGCGCAATAACGCTGACCTTGCCGTGCATCACCCGTTCGGCACGCACTACATTGGCACCAAAAACCTGCGCCATCGCCTGATGCCCTAAACAGACACCTAAGATTGGCATGCGCGCAGCAAAATGCTCAATCGCCGCAAGGGAAATTCCCGCCTCATTGGGAGTGCAAGGGCCGGGTGAAATCACCAGATGACTAGGCGCAAGCGCCTCAATGTCGGCTAGGCTAATTTCATCATTACGTTTAACCACTATCTCTTGCCCTAGCTGCTGAAAATACTGCACTAAGTTAAAGGTGAAAGAGTCGTAATTATCGATCATTAGCAACATACAAGATCCATTGGTCTAAATGGGTAAAGGTAACGCATATCTAACGGATGAATGCGGGCGCAAATGCTATCACACCTTGTACTTAAGGTTTAACCAATTACGGCGATAAAATACAGCGACAAAAAAGCCAGTCATTAGACTGGCTTAGTTTTTAAACGACTTGGGCATTTCACCACAGTTATTTAACCACAGTTAAATGACTGCGACGCTTAGGAGGCTCATCTGTCGGTTCAAACGCTTTATCTGTTGTTTCAACAACAGATAAAGATGAATCGACTTCATCGTCCATCAGGTAAGCATCTTCGATATCGAAGACTGTGCCAGCACCGTTTTCACGGGCATAAATAGCAACAATCGACGCCATTGGCAACATCACCTGCTGAGGAACACCACCAAAACGCGCATTGAACTCCACACACTCATTGCTAATTTGCAAATTGCCCACTGCGCCAGCAGCAATATTCAACACTATCTGGCCATCCTTCACGTATTGCTGCGGTACTTGAGTGCCTTCAACAAAGGCATCAACCACAACGTGAGGAGTCAATTGGTTGTCCATCAACCAATCATAGTAAGCCCTTAGTAAATAAGGACGATTTGGAGTCAAAGGTTTCATTACATACCCATGCGCATTTCGCGTTCGGCTTCAGTTAAAGAAGCTTTAAACGATTCACGCTCAAAAATACGTGTCATATACGCTTTGATATCTTTAGCTACACGGCTATCTAGCTCAATACCTAATACAGGTAAACGCCACAACAATGGGCCAAGGTAGCAATCCGCTAGACCAAATTCTTCGCTCATGAAGTAAGGCACTTCACCGAAGATAGGCGCAATTGCGATCAGGCTTTCAGTCAACTCTTTACGAGCCGCTTCAACACGATCACCTTTACGGATACGGTCAACGAGCGAATACCAGTCAGTATCGATGCGATGCATCATCAAACGGCTTTGGCCGCGAGACACTGGATAAACTGGCATCAAAGGCGGATGAGGAAAACGCTCATCCAAATATTCCATGATAATGCGTGATTCGTATAAAACGAGTTCACGGTCTACCAAAGTTGGCACTGAGTTATATGGATTTACTTCGAGCAAATCCTCAGGCATTTCGTTAGGGTCGACCTGTAAAACATCAACAGTAACCCCTTTCTCAGCTAACACGATACGTACTTGATGGCTATACAGATCATCAGCACCTGAAAACAGTGTCATGATAGAGCGTTTGTTGGCAGCAACAGCCATTGATACCCTCCAGAATCGAAATAAAACAAAAGTAAACGAGGGGCAAAGCCCCCCGTTTACACTATGCGGATATTACATTTTACCCGTTATTGGTGCCTAGTGTACATCTTTCCAATACTCTTTCTTCAAGAGGTAGGCCACAATAAAGAATATAAATAGGAATCCGAGTACCCACCAGCCCATAGCTTGACGCTCTAGCTTAACAGGTTCAGCCGAATAAACTAAGAAGCCAGTGATATCACGTACTGCTTGGTCGTATTCTTCCGCATTCAATTTACCGCCAGTCACCACAATAGTGCCATCTTCTTGTTTAACTGGTGTGCCTTGTAACTCTTCAAGTACATGTGGCATACCAACAGATGGGAATACTGTGTTATTCACACCAAATGGGCGACTTGGATCTTTATAGAAGCCTTTCAGATAGGAATAAACCCAATCTTCACCACGCACGCGAGCAACTAAAGTTAAGTCTGGCGGTGTAGCACCAAACCATTTAGCAGCATCTTTAGGTGGAATAGCGTTTTGCATCAACTCACCAATTTTAGCATCGGTGAACATATACTTATTACGCATATCATCCGCAGAGATACCGATATCGGTTGCTACACGTTCATAACGTTGATACTGAGTGCTATGGCAACCAGAACAGTAATGTTGGAACAGGTCCACACCACGTTCTAAAGAAGCTTTATCATGCAGATCAACATTGGCATCTTCTAAATGTACGTGTCCGCTCGCGGCAATTGCCAAGTTCGGCAACAAGGCAACTAATGCAATCAATAATTTTTTCATTAGTGTGTCAACCTCGCTGGAACAGGTTTAGTTTTTTCATTCTTGCTGTATACCCACAGCGCCACAAAGAAACCAAAGTAAGTGAAAGTAAACACCTGTGCAACTATCGTCAGGGTCGGCGTGGCAGGCACTACCCCTAAATAACCCAATACTATGAAAGATATAGCAAATTGGGCAATATTCAGCTTATGTAGCGTACTACGGTAGCGAACTGACTTCACTTTACAGCGATCTAACCAAGGCAATACGAACAGTACTGCAATCGACAGACCCATCATTATCACGCCACCCAATTTATCAGGCACTGCACGTAAAATGGCGTAAAAAGGAGTGAAGTACCAAACGGGTGCAATGTGTTCAGGAGTCTTCATCGAGTTAGCCGCTTCAAAGTTTGGCTTTTCAAGGAAGTAACCACCGCCTTCAGGAATAAAGAACAACACATAGCAGAACACTATCAGGAAGCCCGCGACGCCCATGATGTCTTTTACAGTGTAATATGGGTGGAATGGAATACCGTCAACTGGCCAGCCATTTTCGTCTTTGTTCTTCTTAATTTCGATACCGTCAGGGTTGTTAGAACCCACTTCATGCAACGCAATTAAGTGTAAAAACACGAGTACGACTAATACTAGCGGCAGAGCAATAACGTGCAACGCAAAGAAACGGTTCAGCGTTGCGCCAGAGATCACGTAGTCACCACGGATCCACAGGGTTAAGTCGTCACCAATAACTGGAATCGCACCGAACAGAGAGATAATTACCTGCGCGCCCCAATATGACATTTGACCCCATGGCAGCAAATAACCCATAAAGGCTTCGGCCATCAGCACGAGGAAAATTAACATACCGAACAGCCACAGTAGTTCTCTAGGCTTCTGATATGAACCGTAAATTAAACCACGGAACATGTGCAGATAGATCACAACGAAGAAGGCTGATGCACCCGTTGAGTGCATATAACGCAGCAACCAACCGTATTCAACATCACGCATTATGTATTCAACAGAGGCAAATGCGCCTTCTGCTGTTGGTACATAGTTCATCGTCAACCAGATACCTGTCAGTAATTGGTTAACCAATACCAACATCGCTAGCGAACCGAAAAAATACCAAAAGTTAAAGTTAGTTGGCGTAGCGTATTGGCCCACGTGACGGTTATAAGTCGCCGTCATTGGGATACGCGCATCAATCCAATTAATTAAATTCTTAACCATTACGCCACTCCTTTATCTACACCGATAATCACGGTGCCATCATCAACGTATTGATGTGGAGGGATAACTAGGTTCAATGGAGCAGGTACGCCTTGGAAAACGCGACCAGCCATATCGAACTTAGAGCCATGACATGGACAGAAGAAACCAGAAGTGACACCTTCAACTTGCTCACCAAATGAATCTGGCAAATAAGTAGGTGAACATCCGAGGTGGGTACAAATACCGACAGCAATAAAATACTCTGGCTTAATTGAGCGCAAAGGATTTGTTGCATAATCAGGCTGCTGCATCTCAGCAGAAGCAGGATCTCTTAACTTATCATCATGTGTTGGCAGTTCATTGATCACAGCATCTGTGCGACGGACAACCCATACAGGTTTTCCACGCCACTCAACACGGATCAGCTGACCTGGCTCTACTTTACTGATATTTACTTCGACCGGTGCACCTGCAGCTTTCGCTTTGGCACTCGGATTCCATGACTTGATGAAAGGAACCGCTACAGCGACGGCACCAGCACCACCTACTACGGCGGTTGCGGCTGTCAGGAATCTGCGACGTCCGGTATCGACTGGCGCATTGCTCATCCACTTATCTCCCAGAGGGTGTTGGAATTTTTATATTTCAAAGACTTTCAGCCCTTAGTCATCACTAGGGTCAAAAATCGAAGTTTGAAGCGGGGCTCATTATAGCTAAAAATTAGAAGCAGATCATAGTGAAAACACGCAAGTAAGTTAGGGAGATTGCGTGTTTTTTAAAAAAAGCCTAAAAAAGACCCAACTATTAACCCATTTTAATTCATTTGGATCATATTTTAAGCTTCTTGTCTGTGACATCGGCATAAAGCATGCATCGCTAATATAAATTAGCCCAGACTTTTCAAACTAAGTTAACAATCGCCAGATAAAAAAATAGGCCCTGAGTAACAGGACCTATTAAATCAATACTTTTAATGCATTACTTCTTAGGTGCAGTGCTCTTCATATACTTGAAGAACTCGCTATCAGGCTCTAACACCATAATATCGGACTTGCCTGAGAAGCTGGCTCGATAAGCCTCTAAGCTACGAACAAAACCGAAGAACTCAGCATCTTTGTTGTAAGCATCAGAATATATCTTCGCTGCTAACGCATCCCCTTCACCTCGAATGGTTAAGGCTTTACGTTCAGCTTCGGCAATCTTCACCGTCACATTAGCATCTATTGTTGCACGAATAATTTCAGACTGTTCTTTACCTTGCGCTCTATGCTCTTTTGCCACAGCTTGACGCTCTGCACGCATACGCTGGTAAATACTGTTACTGACGTTAGCCGGTAGATTGATTTGCTTTACACGCACATCAACAACTTCAATACCTAAGTCTTTTGCACTTTCTGAGGCATTGGATAACGCATCATTTTGCAGTTCATCACGCTTACCAGAAACAATCTCTCTGATAGTGCGACGACCAAACTCTGTGCGTAAATCGTTGTTGATCTTACGTTGTAATAGCGATTCTGCATTCGACTTAATACCACCGTTTGTAGACAGGTAATATTTTTCGAAATCCATAATGCGCCACTTCACATAGGAATCGACCATAAGGTCTTTCTTCTCTGAAGTCACAAAACGATCAGCTGCACCATCGAGTGTCTGAATACGGGCATCGAGTAATTTTACTTTATCGATCACAGGCACTTTCATGTGCAGGCCTGGACCGTAGACGCGGGTGACTTGCTTACCGTCAACGTCGTCTTTTAAAATTTCACCGAAACGCGCCACAATAGCGCGCTCGCCTTCATTCACCACCATTAAAGATGACAAACCAATACCTAAGAGCACGGCGATAAGAATAACGCTTAATCTACCCATGGATTACTCCCTCCCTTGGCGAGTACGATCATCGCGGGATGGACGTCCACTCAAAGGCTCATTCGCGCGAGTCGTTGATACAGATGAAGAATTAACATTTTGCTGTGGCTTAGCTTCCAGCTCATTTGTCGCAGGCTTCTGCTGAATTAACTTATCTAGCGGTAGGTACATTAAGTTGCCGTTGTTCTTAGCATCAATCAGCACTTTATTCGTATCTGTCATCACTTGCTGCATTGTATCAAGATACAAACGCTTACGAGTCACTTCAGGCGCAGCTTGATACTCTGGTAATAACAACTCAAAACGAGCCACTTTACCGCGAGCTTCTAAGACTTCACGCTCTTTGTAAGCATTCGCTTGTTGCGCCATACGTTCAACTTCACCACGAGCTTTTGGTTCAATTTCACGGGCATAAGCTTCAGCTTCACGAATAAAACGTTGTTCATCTTCTTGGGCAGAAATCGCATCATCGAAGGCGTCTTTCACTTCTTCTGGCGGACGTGCCGGTAAGAAGTTAACGTCAACAACAGCAAGACCCAATTTGTACGGTTCAAGAATGCGCTCTAACTCTTTCCACGTATCGCGACGAATAGCATCACGGCCCGTAGTCAGAATATCATCCATCTTGTTATGTCCAATGACATAACGCAGTGCACTGTCAGTCGCTTCACGCAAACTGGCGTTCGCATCGACGGCACTAAATAGATATGAGTAAGCATCTAAAATACGATACTGAACATCAAGCTCAACTTTCACGACGTTTTCATCGGATGTCAGCATGCTACCAGACGCAGGAATAGAGCGAACCGATTGAATGTCGACGGGATAAATTTGGTCGATAAATGTGGCTTTCCAATGAAGTCCAGGGCCAATTTCGCCAGCGTGTTTACCAAATCGCAGTGCCACACCACGCTCAGCTTCTTTAATTGTATAAAAACCCGAAAGTCCCCAAACAACTACAGCAACAGCAAGAATGATGATTAGGCTAAACGAACTAAAAGACTGGCCTGAGCCATTTCCTTTGCCGCCAAAGCGCTTTGAAAGATTACGAAAAACCTCGTCAAGGTCCGGTGGTCCTTTGTCGTTACCACCTTTATTTCCCCAAGGATCATTACCCTTGTTACCGGGCTCGTTCCAAGCCATTTAGCACTCCATAAGTGGATGAAATAAATTAGATTATTAACAAACAGCTTCATCTATCGAATCTTCGAAGATGAAGGTTTCTAACTCACCCTGACTCTGTTTTGTTAATCGGCGCCAATCGGCGTCCGATAAACGAACAGACAAAATACAGTTCCCCAGATCGTCGTACTCTTTCTGCTGTATCGCATCCAGTCGATAAAACTGGCCAAGATAATGTCCAGCAGTTGCCGGAATTCTAAGTGTTAGTTCTTTAATCACCTCACCAATAAGCTCAGTGATGGCTTTCAATAGCAAATCAAATCCTAAACGCTTCTGTGCTGAAACCCAAACTCGAACGGGTTTGCCTATGTCGTTATATTCAATTCTTGGCGTCACATCTTCGAGTAAATCGATTTTGTTACAGACCACGAGTTGCATGACTTCATCGGCTTGGATGTCTTTCAGTACAGATTGAACCTGATCAAAATTATCCGCCATGTTTTCATCTGCACAATCAACTATGTGTAGTAATAACTCAGCTTGCCTTGTCTCTTGTAAGGTTGCCTTAAATGCAGCAACGAGATCATGGGGCAAATGACGAATAAACCCTACAGTATCCGCTAATATCACGGCACCATCAGGTAAATCTAACTTTCTTAGCGTAGGATCGAGTGTGGCAAATAGCTGATCTGCAGCATAAACATCAGATGATGTTAGGGCATTAAACAGCGTTGATTTACCCGCGTTTGTGTAGCCGACTAATGAAACTGTCGACAAATCACTACGCTTACGTGCACGTCGACTCTGTTCACGTTGCTTATCAACTCGCTCTAAGCGTTTGTTGATATTTTTAATCCGTCCTCTGAGCAAACGTCTATCGGTTTCGAGCTGGGTTTCCCCTGGACCACGTAAACCAATACCGCCCTTTTGCCTTTCAAGATGCGTCCAACCACGGATCAGGCGAGTCGACATATGGCGCAATTGCGCTAGCTCCACCTGTAACTTACCTTCGTGAGTTCGCGCTCTTTGGGCAAAAATATCGAGAATAAGTGTCGTACGGTCAAGCACTCGACACTGACACACTTGCTCAAGATTACGCTCTTGGGCTGGACTCAATGCATGATTAAAAATCACCACATTGGCTTCAGTCGCCGCCACTAATGCAGCTAACTCTTCGGCTTTACCAGAACCCACAAAAAATTTGCGATCCGGTGAACGTCGACTTCCAGTAATCACCCCGACTGATCTTGCCCCAGCTGATTCTACTAATAGCTGCAGCTCGACTAAATCTTCTCGGCGTTCCTCATCGGAAAAGTCGATATGGACAAGAACCGCAGTTTCTCCCGCCTCATAACGATCAAACAAGAAGCAAACTCCTCAGATAATACTTATTCGCCACTAGGCGCATCATCTTGAGCACCATATCCGCCTTGGGCATTTTGGTGACCAGTAACGTTGAATGGGCGTGCTGGCACGACAGTAGAAATAGCGTGTTTATAAACCATTTGGCTCACTGTATTTTTCAACAGAATGACAAATTGATCAAACGACTCTACCTGTCCTTGGAGTTTAATGCCGTTAACCAAGTAAATTGATACAGGAACGCGCTCGCGACGCAATGCGTTCAAAAATGGGTCTTGTAAAGATTGCCCCTTAGCCATTTTATTATTTCCTTTTTAATTTATATAAAATAAATCGATATCAGTGATAGTTTTTTGTTTAGTTTTAGTATTATACAGCAAGGGCTAATAAGCTAGCGGCATTGACGCATAAGTATAACTAAATTCCCCTCAGCACCACTTTCAAGCCAATTCAACTCTGGCCAACTCCGCAACCATGTTAATTGACGCTTAGCCAATTGCCTAGTAGCAGCAACCGCTTTTTCGACCATAGTATCATAGTCAAACTCACCATCTAGGTATTGCCAGCACTGTCGATAACCGACACAACGCATTGAAGGCAAGTCTAAATGCAAGTCTCCACGGGCTTTTAGCTCTGTGACTTCCTCAATAAAGCCCTGTTTGAGCATAAGCGCAAAACGTTGCGCTATTAAGTCATGTAACACTTTGCGCTCGCGCGGTGCAATAGCAAACTGCACTACGTCATAAGGCAAGGGAGCTGACTTGGTCTGAGTCAACTCAGTCATGCTCTTGCCGCTTATTCTATAGACTTCCAGCGCTCTTGAAAGTCTTTGTGGATCATTAGGATGAATTCTTTCTGCCGACACGGGATCTATCACCCTTAATTGGTCATGCAGTGCTTCCCATCCCTTTTCATCCGCCTCCGCTTGGATCTCGGCTCTAACGGCCTCATCCGCACTCGGTAAAGGTGACAAACCTTCGAGTAACGCTTTGAAATACATCATGGTTCCGCCAACTAATACTGGCGTTTTCCCCATGCTGACAATCTCTTCTATCTGGGCTATTGCATCGGCTCTAAAGTCGGCTGCCGAATAGCTTTCACTGGGATCACGAATATCAATTAATCTGTGCGGCCCGCGAGCCAGTTCGTCTGCTGAAGGCTTGGCACTGCCAATGTCCATACCACGATAAATTAATGCCGAATCGACCGAAATGATTTCACAGTTATGCTTTTCGGCCAATTCTAATGCTAAAGCTGTCTTACCTGAGGCCGTTGGCCCCATCAAAAATAACACTTTAGGCTGTAATTCTTTATTCACTTGCTTGCTCTTCTAGCCACGATTGCCAAGGTAAGAATATCGCTTTGTTGGCAATAAGCTGTTTTTTCTCTTCAGCTAACTGCGAAAATGCTGCCCAGACTTCTGGTGCCGAAACGAATCCCGTTAAACTGTGTTTTGCCAACCAAAATGCCAATGCGCTCGGCGCAGGTGTTTCAAAACGTAGCGATTGTAGCCACTCAGGGATCACTTTGGCTAACTGGCTCTCTCTGATATATGGGGGCACTTTTTTAATAATCAACTGCTGGTAACGAATTGTTAGTTCTAAACCTAATTGGCGGATCAGCGTGTCGTGTTCAGTGAGCACAGCCTGCCAATCCGCATCAGCCGCGACAGACACTGGCATCAATAAAGGCTGACCAATTAACCCCGTCGCTAGTTTAGCTTCAATCTCTTGGCATCGCGTCGCCAATGCTACTGATTTTATTGATAATAGACTGAGTTTATCTTCCGACGTCATCACCCAATATTGCCCATCTAATATCGATGGCATAGGTAACACAGACTGATAATCTTGATCTTTTACACTGTAAGAAGGGGTTTGCAGTAAAGCACCATAACTTGCTATTGCCGCCTTTGACGGTAATTCAGTACGTTGTCGAGATTCACCTGCAGAATAACTGCCACGGCTGCTGTCCCTTGGCGTTGTCATGCTGCCAAAAGCATTGGTTTGAGTGCCAAAACTGGCGCCTTCTCGTCCTGCGACTAGAGACTTTACTTGAACGGCAGGGGGAACTGAATCTTGAGCAGACTCAAGTGTATCAGTTTGCGCATTAACTAGAGCTGAATCAGCGCCAAGTACAAAAGGGGCTGAGATTTCAGTGGCGCTTATCGGGGCATCCACAAACACATCTTCAACCTCACCCAAAGAGCTAGAGTGAACGAAGTTGAGCTCTCCTGCTTCTTCCAGCGCCGATTGCAATGCTTGCAGAATATAATCATGCACATAGCGACTCTGATGGAATCGCACCTCATGCTTAGCAGGATGCACGTTAACATCCACTTGATGGGGATCGATATCCAACATCAGCACGTAGCCGGGTTGTTCAAGTTCTGCTTTTTGAGCAAAGGCTTGACGCACTGCATGATTGACCAAGCGATCACGGATAAGGCGTCCATTGACATAAAAGTAATGGGTATCGCTGATAACCGGTGACCAAGGTGACTGCAAATAGCCACTGAGGCGCAAATCATCGTGTTGGCATTCAATCTTAAGCGCTTGCTCGGCAAATGGACGGCCACACACTTGCGTCAAACGCTGTAAATACTGGGCTTCATTCATGGCAGGACGATAATTACGTACTGTCTTGCCGTTATGCGTCAGCGTGAAATGGATATCCCCACGCACTAATGCAATGCGCTTTAACCATTCATCTATATGGGTAAATTCGGTTTTGTCACTCTTTAAAAAGCGTCTGCGAGCCGGTGTATTAAAGAATAAATCCACCACTTCAATCGTCGAACCTACTGGATGCGCGGCGGGCATCACTTTAACTGCCATGTCGGCACCTTCAGCATGGGCTTGCCACGCTTCGGTTTGCTCAGCCGTGCGTGAAGTTAAAGTTAAACGTGAGACTGAGCTGATACTGGCTAGCGCTTCACCACGGAAACCAAAACTAAGGATTGCTTCAAGATCGTCTAAGGTGTGTAACTTTGAGGTCGCATGGCGCGATAAGGCTAGCGCGAGTTCATCTTTAGGTATGCCAGATCCGTTATCGCGAATTTTAATCAGCTTGCTACCGCCTTTGTCGATTTCAATATCGACTCGGCTCGCTCCTGCGTCGAGGCTATTCTCGACCAATTCTTTGACTACGGAAGCGGGTCTCTCAACCACTTCCCCCGCCGCAATTTGGTTGGCTAATTGCGGAGGCAGGATCTGAATGCCCATCATGCTTTCCTATTTAACTCTGGGGTATGACTAGCGTTTGCCCTAACTGCACCACATCGGACTTCATTCCATTCGCTTGTTTGATGCTGGACATTGGCACACTGTAACGTTGCGCGATTGCAGATAAAGATTCTCCGCGACGGACCTTATGTTTAACCTTTGTCGATACCGCATCGCCAACATAGGCTGTAGGTGTTCTTTCAGTTGGCGTTCTTTCTGCTGATGCTTTTGCTGTGGTTTTGGCCGGCTTAGCACTGCTAGAGCTTCCTCCCCTTCTTTGGGCAAGCAAAGTATCCGCTGGCGGATTGTTGTGATAGTAACGGCTCACCCCCTTATAAATAGCATTGGCAATGCTCTCTTGATGGCGACTACTCGACAGTAAACGCTCTTCTTTAGGGTTTGAAATAAAGCCCGTTTCAACCAAGATTGAAGGAATATCCGGTGACTTCAGCACGGCTAAACTCGCGGACTCAGGGCGACTTTTATGCAATTGAGTCACGCCACCTAAATCTTTTAAAATATCCCCCGCAACAGAATGGCCAATTGCCATCGAACTGTTCATTGACATATCGAGCAGCGTCATAGCCAAATACTGTTCATTATCCGTGTTTTGAATAATCTCACCCGCGCCGCCCAGCAACTCAGAGTGTTTCTCTTTTTGCTCTAACCAACGACCAATTTCACTATTAGCACGACGCATTGATAGCACCCATACGGAGGCGCCACGTGGATTGGGCGAGGTAAAGGCATCCGCATGGATAGAAATCAGCAGATCTGCCTTACTGTTACGCGCCAGTTCAGAGCGTTTATTTAAATTCACAAAATAATCACCAGTACGGATCATCACAGCACGCATGCCTGGCGTGTCATTGATTTTGCTGGAAACACGTCTGGCGATTTCTAGGGCGACCTTTTTTTCATAAACACCAGAAGGACCAATGGAGCCAGGATCGTCGCCACCATGACCCGCATCAATAGCAATGACAATATCGCGGGATGATTGCGCCGCTTGGGTGACAGTTTTGACGGGTGTAGATGACACGATAGCCGTTGCCGTAGTTAACGTTTTATCTTCTAAATCAACCACTAAACGATTGCCATAGGGCGCAGTAACAGGCAAAGAAAACAAGCTTGCATTCAATGGTTTTACGAGATCGATCACTAAGCGCAAATCACCTTTAGTCGGTGACTTACTGATCCGTACGCCCTTAACTAACTTACTGTTGTTTTCAAGATTTTTAAGCACAACTTTAGCAGTGGTCTTTTTTAAATCCACCACTAAACGATTAGGGCCATCTAAAGAGAAATAGGTGTAATCAGGCACTCCACTCAAGTCAAACACGATTCGAGTTGACTCAGGCGCGGCCCAAATACGTACGCTTTCTAACTGATTAGCAGCATGGGCCACCACAGAGAAAAAAGAACATAAAGAAAGAATAATAATTTGAAAATACGGGTTATTTTTTATCATTTTAGTTTTTATTTTATCGCTTTTAATAACTTTTCACCTGGCTCAGACAAGGCCTCTATGCGTATTTCTCGCCCACTATTTTGATAACTTAAATGCATATGGACATCGGCAGCGGGCAGTAAACCCTCTCCCTTATCTGGCCATTCAACAATGCACAGACTCTTATCCGTAAAGTAATCACGGATCCCCATAAACTCGAGTTCTTCTGGATCGTTTAAACGATACAAATCAAAATGATAAACTTCGACACCTTCTAACTCATAAGGTTCAACTAAAGTGTAAGTCGGGCTTTTAACGGCACCTTTATGGCCCAATCCCTGAATTAAGCCACGACTCAGCGTCGTTTTACCGGCTCCTAAATCACCCGTAAGATACAGAGTCAAAGGCGCTTGGACATGGCGGGCTAATTTTTGCCCAACCGCAATAGTGTCGTCTTCGTTGTCTAAGAAAAAAGTTAACTCTGTCATATCCGCTTATATCACTGCTATTATTGATGGAGAAGCGACTCAATCCTAAAAAGGCACAGGGCACATAACAAAGTCCAGCCCCGCTTGAGTCTCACATTCCGCCTAGAGTAAATCACTATTCACTAATTGGCGAATAAAAGGCATTAAATCGCTCGCTAACATACCCCGTTCTCCCTGTATTGCCGCAAGATCAGCGGCGCAACCATGTACGACTACGCCAAGCACAGTTGCCTGCATATTATCCATTCCCTGAGCCATGAGCGCGCCTATAATACCAGATAACACATCGCCACACCCACCACTGGCAAGCCCAGGGTTGCCGACTGGTGCAACTACCATTTGCTGACCATCAAAAATGACCGTTCCTGCGCCCTTTAGCAATACAACGCCGCCGTACTTTTGCTGTATAGCGCGAACAGCGGCAAATCTATCCAGTTCAATATCGACCACGGTACAACCAAGTAAACGCGCGGCCTCGCCCGGATGTGGTGTTAGTACCCAATTCGCTTGGCGCCTTGGTTCATTACTGAGCAGATTCAACGCATCGGCATCTAAAACACAAGGCTTATCGCTCAAGCCCACGGCTTTAAACAAATTATACCCCCAGTCATGCTTACCTAAACCAGGGCCAAGCACGATAACCTGCGCCCAACCAAGGCGCAGATACACTTCCATATCGACTAAATCACAACCCCAAAACATCAGTTCAGGACGGGAGACATTCACCGTCAGTTGATGCTCAGGTCGACTGATCACCGTGACTAATCCCGCGCCTGCACGTAGGCAAGCCTCACTTGCCAGTCTCACAGCCCCAGCCATGCCTATATCACCGCCGATGACAGTGACTTTTCCCGATTGGCCTTTATGGCTATCCCGTGCTCGGGCGGCAAAATAGTCCTTAAGAGTCTCTCTTCCAACTCTTTGTGCGCTCGCTTCAGCAAAGAAAGGCGTTAATCCTAAATCTGCAAATTCAAGCTCGCCACTGTAATGCCGCGCCTTACCCGTTAACACACCTTGCTTTACACCACCAAAACATAAGGTGATATCCGCCATCACAGCAACACCTACTACGGCGCCTGTATCAGCAATGACTCCAGAGGGTAAATCAAGGCTCAATACCCAAGCCGAATTGTCATTGATGGCACGGATATATTTAGCCATATCGTCGCGCACAGCATCACGTACACCCGTACCTAACAGACCATCGACTATGATTTTCGCAGCGAGAATAGGTTCAACCTCTAACGGCAGTAATTTTCCACCTTCAGCAAGATAATGGGTCAATGCTTGCTGACACTCAGGCGTGCCTGCCGCTGGCGTCATCATCACAGAAACGTCCATACCACTGGCACGGGCTAGACGAGCGCACACTAAGGCATCGGCACCATTGTTACCGCTGCCAGCAAGAATTAACACAGGTAAGACTTTGGAGCTATGTTTCGCTAAACACTCAAAAGCCGCCGCGCCAGCATGCTCGACCAATTCATAGAGACTAGATACTCCCTGAGACACTGCACTCAGTTCCGCTTCGCGAACTTGTGTTTGGGTGTATAGCGCTTTGGGAAATTGCGATAGATCTTGTGCCATGAAGGATCTCCTTAGACACCAATGACTCCATTTCACAATGAGTAATCTCACCATAGAAGTCTTGGCAGAATTGAGCAAGCCAATAAAAATCAGCCAATAGATCAAGAAAGTAGCAAAAAAAGCAGCGAGAAATTATGACGTAAATCAGTTCAGGCGCAGAAACCCGCCCAAATGGAGCAAAGTAGAGTAAAAGTGGCCTATACAAAGTCGACATAAAAACCAAAGCCAGCACTGGGCTGGCTTTGAGATTCGAGAAGACATGACGGTTTAGATATCGTCCATCCGAATCGTACTATGGACTAAACGTTGCTGCTGAGTTTTCTCTACTCGGATCAAATTGGCTAACGCATTGCGCGCATCTTCCGCCGTGGTTGAGTTAACTGTTTTTTCTAACAAACCAATCAGACGATTTTCTAGGTCTAAATGTAAGTTGAGCACATCATCTTCATTCATGTTTGCGGGCAACATAGTATCTTGGCAACGCTTAGTAAAGTCTTCAAAAGTGAAGTCTTTATACCAAGTATCAAGAATACGATGTGGTGCTTCATCCATATAATCACGCAGTTTTTCTGCCATGGTTTTTTGATGTGATTCAAAATACTCCAACATCATTTTCACACGAGCCGAGTCAGCTTGATTGTTGAGTCGGCCATAGAGTTGCGCCATATCTAAGCGGCAATTTGCCACATACTCGAGTAGATCACGTAATTGTTGAATACGCATATAATGCACTCCATTGTCAGGCCAACTACTTGGCGCTATTAATTTTGTCTAATTCCATTATGTGAGTAAAAGCGTTACGAATATTTGAACAAGGTCATAATTTAACTTTCACGCAGCTATCTAATTTAGGAAAACTTGAAGAAACACGCTATAGATCACGCATCTAAATCCTATCACACTGTTTTGTATAAAAGAGAAAAGCCAAAAGAGATCTCAACGTACTTTTCCCAAAGGATATTCGTAAGTCTTTGGTTGTGCATGGTGAATCTGAGATAGAGTGCTTGAGGTAGATGGCAGTGAATCAAGACAAATATAGATGAGCCAATTGAGGGAATGACACGAAAAAGTCATTGTTAGAGAGTTTAACGGAAGTACAGCGAAATGATTTTGATAGGGAGAGATTCGAGCAATGATCTATGCCTTAGTCAACGGCTAAGCATTGTAAGTAATAGCAATATGAGCTACACGATTGAAATGATCTTAGCTAAAGTAGTTTTTGGGGGATTTATTGAAATTGGAGCGACATGATTTTGATCAAGAGCGGTTTGAACCGATAACCTATACCTTGGCAAAAAAGAAGGTATCGCCATATCAAGTCCGCAACTGAGCTAATCCCAATTGAGTAATCTGATAGTGGAATATTTAGGAAATTGGAGCGACATGATTTTGTTCAAGAGCGGTTCGAACCGATGACCTATACCTTGGCAAAAAAGAAGGTATAGCCATATCAAGTCCGCAACTGAGCTAATGTCAATTGAGTAATCTGATAGTGGAATATTTAGGAAATTGGAGCGACATATCGGGTTCGAACCGATGACCTATACCTTGGCAAGGTATCGCTCTACCAACTGAGCTAATGTCGCATGATCTGTATTAATGATTTGGTAAATCACTAAGTTTTAATTTGGAGCGACATATCGGGTTCGAACCGATGACCTATACCTTGGCAAGGTATCGCTCTACCAACTGAGCTAATGTCGCATAATCTGTATTAATGATTTGGTAAATCACTAAGTTTTAATTTGGAGCGACATATCGGGTTCGAACCGATGACCTATACCTTGGCAAGGTATCGCTCTACCAACTGAGCTAATGTCGCATAATCTGTATTAATGACTTGGCAAATCACTAAATTTTAATTTGGAGCGACATATCGGGTTCGAACCGATGACCTATACCTTGGCAAGGTATCGCTCTACCAACTGAGCTAATGTCGCCTTTTGTATCGCTGCTACACTTGCCTTCAACATTAACAAAGGTATCGCCTATCAACCTTTATCAACTGAGCTAATACCGCATTCAATCTAAATGACCGTACATCTCTGTTCGCATCAAAAAGTTGAGGCCGCATTATATGAAAAATTCATGCGGCTGCAACCCCTTCTTGCATATTTATCTACTGATCGGTCAAATTTTAAATACTTTGCTGCGATAATACTGCAATTCAGCGATCGACTCTTGGATATCCTGCAGGGCTTGGTGAGTATTTTGCTTCTTAAAGCCATCCATGGTTTCTGGGCTCCAACGCTTCACTAGCTCTTTAATCGTACTGACATCCACATTGCGGTAGTGGAAATAATCTTCCAGCTCGCGCATATAACGATTTAAAAAGCGTCTATCTTGACCAATGCTGTTACCACACATTGGAGAGGCGCCCTTAGGAACATACTGTTCTAAGAAGGCAATCGTCTTAGCCACGGCTTGCGCTTCGGTTTCTTGGCTAGCACGAACGCGGTCAATCAACCCTGACTCACCATGGTGCTTTTGATTCCAATCATCCATAGCGGCCAGCACATCATCTGACTGATGAATCGCGATAACCGGACCTTGACCGATAATATTGAGTTCTTGATCTGTCACTAAAGTGGCAATTTCAATGATCCTGTCGACGTCGGGCTCTAACCCTGTCATTTCCAAATCGATCCAAATGAGATTATTTACATCTGCCGTCATAAATCAGCCTTATCGTGTCAGTTAGCCTAAATTCAGGCTTTTTTATTCAAGAGCGTGTATCATACTGCTTTTTTCCAACACAAAAAATCACCTAATTGACGAAGACGAATCAGTGAGTAAAAAGAAACCCCTAAGCCAAGGTCAATTACGCCGTATGCGCGCTAATCACGAGAAGCGACTCAATCGTGATAGTGGCGATAAAAATACGCCAGAGTTACAGGATAGTTCATTGGGGCAAGAACAGCCCGGTACTGTGATTTCACGTTTTGGCCAACATGCCGACATAGAAACTGAAAGCGGCCAAATTGTGCGCTGTAATATTCGCCGTGCCGTCACCAGTTTAGTGACTGGCGATAAAGTGATCGTACGCTTAGCCATTGAGAGCCAAGCCAATAGCGGCATCGCAGGTATTGTTGAAGCCGTTCATCCACGTCGCTCATCACTTACACGCCCAGATTTATATGATGGCGTGAAAATCATCGCCTCGAATATCGACCAGATTTTGATTGTCTCCTCGGTATTACCCAGCTTTACCACCCAGATCATCGACCGTTATTTAGTGGCTGCCGAAGATACCGATATTCCGCCTATCATCATTTTGAATAAAATTGACTTGCTCAATCCCGATGAAGCGCAGGCAATCGACGAAGCGCTACAGCGCTACAAAGACATTGGCTATCCGGTTTATAAGGTCAGCAGCAAGCTTGGCGATGGTATCGATACCATCAAAGGCATACTCAAAGATAAAGTCAGCGTGTTTGCCGGCCAATCTGGTGTGGGTAAATCATCGATCATCAATGCATTACTACCCGATGCAGAGCTTATTATCGGCGATGTTTCCGATAACTCAGGTTTAGGTCAACACACTACTACCACTGCTAAGCTGTTGCACTTGCCTAGTGGCGGCGATTTAATCGACTCTCCGGGCGTGCGCGAATTCGCCCTATGGCATCTTCCTGCACAACGTGTCGGCTGGTGCTTTATCGAGTTTCGCGAGTATCTTGGCGCATGTAAATTCCGCGATTGTAAACACGGTGACGATCCCGGCTGTGCACTTCAAGAAGCCCTGAGCCAAGGTAAGATCAGCGCAGATCGCTTTAATAATTACCATAAAATTATCGCCAGCTTAGATGAACAACGTCATGCCCGCCATTTCCGTGCGGCCACTGATGAATAACGACTTATTGATAAATAACAACAGTCTCAGCAAAGATTGAGCAGTAAGAAAAGGAATTGAAATTGGATAAAGTCAAAATAGCGCTGCAGTACATGCTGCCAAAACATTTGTTATCTCGTTTAGTGGGTAAACTCGCTGCAGCCGAAGCTGGCGCCTTAACCACTGCCGCCATCAAGTGGTTTATCAAACAATATAAAATCGACATGAGCGAAGCGGCGCAGAGCGAACCAGAAGCCTATAAAAGCTTTAATGCCTTTTTTACCCGCGCCCTTAAACCCGGTATTCGTCCGTTAGATATGGACGCCGATATCATGGTGCATCCCGTCGATGGTGCGGTAAGTCAGTTAGGCCCCATCAAAAACGGTCGCATCTTCCAAGCTAAGGGTCATCACTATTCCTCGTTAACCTTGCTTGGCGATCAAGCCGAAGATGCTAAACGCTTCGAAGGCGGTGATTTTGCGACTATCTATCTGGCGCCTAAAGACTATCACCGTATCCACATGCCGATTAAAGGCACGTTATCAAAAATGACCTATGTACCTGGCGAACTGTTTTCGGTGAATCCGTTAACGGCGAGACACGTACCCGGTCTGTTTGCCCGAAACGAACGCGTTGTGGCGATTTTTGAAACCGAATTAGGTCCATTGGCCATGGTATTGGTTGGCGCAACGATTGTTGCCAGTATTGAAACCGTCTGGGCTGGCACAGTCACGCCGCCGACAGGTAAGCAAGTCTTCACTTGGGAATATCCAACCCAAGGCCCAGATGCCATCACCTTAGACAAAGGTGAAGAAATGGGTCGCTTCAAGTTAGGTAGTACTGTGGTGATGTTGTTTGCTAAAGATGCTATCGCGACCTTTGCTGAAGGTGTCGAAGCCGAAGCAGTAACGCGTATGGGACAAGCCTTCGCTAACCTGAAAGACGTTAAGCAAGCGGATTAAGTTTTCTTGAGTTCTGCTAAACCTTCGGGATTAATTGAATTGCATCTGGCTGTGCTGCTATTTGGCGGCACTGCTTTGTTTTCTAAATTAATCCCACTCAGTGCCCTCGACATCACCTTCCTACGCTGTATCGTCGCCGCCACTGTGTTAGGTTTGCTAGTCAAATTCAGCCGCAAACGTTTAACGCTGGCAAGCAAACAAGATTATCTAGTCGCCATCGGGCTTGGGGTTATCGTCAGCCTGCATTGGGTGACCTATTTTGCGGCCATGCAATTATCGTCGGTCGCCATTGGCATGATTGCATTTTTCACCTATCCGGTGATGACAGTAATTGCCGAGCCGTTGCTGACAGGTAATAAGATAAAATTACACGATATGCTCAGTGGCGTGTTAGTGCTGATTGGGGTGATATTACTCATCCCTGAAGCCAATTTAGGTAACGACACTACGCTGGGCATTGCCATCGGCATAGTGTCCGCCATGCTGTTCACCACCCGTAACTTATTGCACAAACGCTACTTTTCCCAGTACAGCGGCCCCCATGCCATGTTTTATCAAACTTTGGTCGCTGTGATGTTCCTGATGCCGTGGCACCAAACAGAACTGGGCAGTATCTCATTAGAAGTGTGGGGATTAATTATTTTACTCGGCGTCGTCTTTACCGCAGCGCCACATGCGCTATTTACTTCTGCGCTGAGGCAACTCAGCGCCAAAACGGTTGGGCTAGTCTCTTGCTTACAACCCTTTTATGGCGCCATGTTAGCGCTGATCATTTTAGGTGAAGAGCTCAATCTCAACACCCTAATTGGTGGCACTATCATAGTCGCTACCGCCATCTTCGAAACCCATCAATCGCACCAATCACAGCGGCGAAAAAAGAACGCCTGAAACATACCAATCTCAACGCAATTTGGCTAATATGGAGCGTCTTTCGCCCCTAAATGTCTTTAGCCTATATGCCACGTATTTTATTGTTCATTATTGCTTTTTTCACATTTTCCGCACTTGCCAATTCGCCTTTGCAGTTGGACAAACGTCTTGGCATGAACAAGCAAGATCAGCAACAAAATCTCAGCATTGACGAACAAATTAACGAACTAAAAATTAACATAGAAAAACTCGCCGCCAACGCAGCCAGTTTCCAACAAGCGCAGATTGATTTTGAACAACATAAGAAGCGCACTAACCAAGCACTGAAAGATGCCTATAAGCCTTTATCTCTGGAAAAAGGTACTGACCTCAGCCAGCAGGCTTCCATGGCCTATATTCGCTTGTCTGAACTTAAAGAAAGCGAATCCACCCTTGGCCGACAAGTTAACGATTTATTGCTACGTCACAATGACTTACCTACAGTTATCGCCAGCGCGAGGCAAACTGTCGCCCAAAACAAAAAAGCAGAACTCGCCCCGCTAGATACCCCTACGGGAGAGTTACAGCAAACTCAACGACTCTTCTTTGAACAAAGCCTTGCCACCGATGAAGCAGAACTTGCCAGCAGCCAAAAACGCATTGAACTGACGCAATTACAATTACAACTAGTCCGCCAACAACTGGTGCAGCAAGAAGCCTTGATCGAAACCATCAACAAGGCAATCAATAAACAACGTCAGCAACAAACGGATGCTACCCTAGCCAAAAACTTAGTTAATACCGAAAAAGTTATCGATCCTATCACCCGTAATATTGCCGACACCAACCAGATTTACGGCCAAAAGCTGCAAACGTTAACTCTGCAGATCAATAATGTGGTCGAACAGCAGGAACAGGCTGAAACCCAATATCAATCCCAAGCCAAACAACTGGCAAACATCCAAGAGCAGATCACTTGGGTCAAAATGAACTCCGCCTTTGGTGAGCGCTTTTTGCAGATGTTGCAATCACTGCCTAAACCACCGAATCACGAAAAACTGCAAACGCTGATCGCCGATGCGCGCTTAGACAGATACCATTTAGAGCAGCAACAAGCCCTCAATGAGCAAGAATTAGAACAACCCGGCTTATACAATGAGCAGCAGATTAAGCTCTTACACTCGCAACAGAGTTTGATCTCGCAGTTGATGCAAAGCTATGACCAATACTTAAGTGAATTAGGCAAGCTGAAGGTCAATTACCAACAACTGAGCCAACAGAATCTCACCCTCAAAAATACCCTTAACGAACATTTATTCTGGGTGCCTAACGCTGCAAGTATCAGTAAGTTATGGCTTACGGATCTTGAGCGCAGCACGGTTTGGCTTGTGCAACAAGCACAGTGGGATGAACTGGGAAAAGCCTGGGATGAACAAAACGATTATTGGTCTTGGTGGATCATATTGCTGGTACTGTGTTTAGTCGTACAAGACTTGATCACTCCTAAATTCAATCGCTTGCTAAATCATTACACTACTTATGTGGGCAATGTGACCCAAGATAAATTCATTTACACTCTCAAAGCGCTCGCCTGCAGTATCAGCTATGCGTTGATAAAACCTTTCCCAGTGATCATGGCGGGATTGATTTTCTATCATTCCGATCGCAATTTTGTGCAAGCAGTGGGTATGGGCATACTGGCGATTGGTTTAGTGTATCTCTTATATCGCTTCATCTTTATTCTGACGCTCGACAAAGGCGTACTCGTGGGCCATTTCAAACGCCCCTCGAAACTCATTCAAGCGGGACAATCACGGCTCAGACACTTTGTGCTGATTGCTAGTCCATTATTGGGCTTAATGGGCTTTACCGAAGTGCTCGACACCTCACTGGTGCGCAACAGCATAGGCCGTGGTGCCTTTATTGTTTTCTGTATCGTTTTATTCTTGTTATACAAAGACATCTTAATTCTTAGCCGTAAAAACTCGGATGCCAAGAAAGACGGTAAAAACAAAAAACTCATTCAGAAAATGCTCTGGACCTTACTGATTTCTGTGCCGCTTTTAAGCGCAGTGTTAGCCTTTAGGGGTTACTACTTCACCGCTTTCCAAATGCTGTTACAACTGCAATTATCGATCGTGCTGGGTCTGGGTTTCTTGCTCTTATACCAATTGATCAAACGATGGATGTTAATCGAACGCCGCCGTATCGCCTTCGATCGCGCGAAGGCAAAACGTGCCGAACGCTTAGCACAAAGGGAAAAAGGCGAAACGCATCACCCTTCCGTCGATGGACTCGATACCTACGAAGAACCCGTAGTCGATCTCGAAACCATTTCGAGCCAATCCCTTGGCTTAGTGCGTTCACTCTTGTTATTGGCCTTTTTAGCCAGTTTGATTGGTCTGTGGACTCAAACCCATACGGCGCTGTTTTCCTTCCTCGATGGCATTACGCTGTGGACGACCAATACCAGTGTGAATGGCTTAGAGCAACAATTACCCATTACCATGAAGTCACTGATGTTTGGGCTGATAGTGGTGGGTTTCTCGTTAATGATTGCCACCAATTTACCCGGCCTACTTGAGCTAATGATCCTGCAAAGGCTTGATCTCTCGCCTGGAACGGGTTTTGCGATCACAACCGTCAGTCGTTATCTGGTGGTTTTCCTCGGACTATTAATCGGCTTCTCTAATCTCGGGATGGAATGGTCTAAGTTACAATGGCTGATTGCCGCACTGTCGCTCGGTTTAGGTTTTGGTTTGCAAGAAATTTTCGCCAACTTTATCTCAGGTTTGATCATTTTGTTTGAGAAACCCGTGCGGATTGGCGACACAGTGACAATTCGTGATTTAACAGGGACAGTCAGTAAAATCCAAATTCGGGCGACCACCATTATTGACTGGGATAGAAAGGAAATTATCATTCCGAACAAAGCCTTTATCACAGAGCAGCTGATCAACTGGTCCTTGTCAGATCCTATTACTCGGGTCATTGTTTATGTGTCGGTGGCGCGGGATTCAGACCCTGCCAAAGTTGAAGCGACCCTGTATCAAGCGGTGCAAGAGTGTGAAGATGCACTTGCCAGCCCAGAACCTGAAGTCTGGTTTGCCGGATTTGGTAAACATACTCAAGATTATGAAGTGCGCGCCTATGCAAAAGATATGTCGGCACGTTGGCCACTGCGCCATGATTTACATAAACGAGTGACTAAAAAACTCAAAGAAAACAATCTCGAACTCGCCTATCCGCAGATGGAAATCCATATTAAGAATGGTCAAAGTCGAGAGCAACAAGGCATTATTAGAAGCTAATAGGATCGCAGACCATGCTTATTTTTGCTCACCGCGGCGCCAGCGGTTATCAGGCCGAAAATACCTTAGCCGCCATGGCTAAAGCGTTAGAATTGGGTGCGCAAGCCGTCGAACTCGATGTACATAATGTCGAAGGTGAGTTAGTCGTGTTTCACGACAGACGACTCGATAATAAAAGCTCGGGCACGGGCGTCATTCACTTAGTGAGCAATGACTATCTAGCAAGCATCAATGTGAAAGGTGAATCCATTCCGACGCTATGGCAAGTACTTGAGCTGATTGCGGGGCGCTGCATAGTCAATATAGAGTTAAAAGGCATTAATACCGTCACGCCGTTAATCGACTTATACCCAAAGGCTATGAGTCAGCTTGGGTTTACCAAGGAGCAGTTACTGATCTCTTCCTTTAATCATCCCTATCTGCATGAACTTAAACAGGTGTTGCCGGATGCGTTAGTCGCACCATTGCTTGCCAGTATTCCACTTGAAGGGGCTGCCGTGGTAAGCGAGCTGAATGCCTATTCATTGCATTTAGATGTGAGTTTTATCAGCCAAGCGCTAGTAGACGACGCCCATAACCGAGGTGCCAAGGTTTATGTTTATACTGTCGATAATATTGATGATATTCATGCACTTAAGCAGATAGGCGTCGATGGCGTGTTCAGCAATTACCCCGATCGCGCCATGCAAGCCTTAACTCAAAAGGCAATGGCCAATTACTCTGGCTACTTTGAGTAACGGCCAAAATAATAATGATATTAAGCTTGGCTATTTCGCTGAGCCCAATAACCGATAAAAATAAACATGGCCACAATTAACAGAAACATCCAATGGGATGGCATAGCCACTATGTGTCTTGCCACCCAAGGCGTGGCTTTCACGATCAATAGTCCATAGCCAAAGGCATTCACAATAATAAAAACAAATGTTCGCAGCACAAAAGAATGCCCCAACAAATGACGCCTTAAGATACGATTTACATCCGCTGAAAAAACCAAAATAAGACACACCACCATAGCGGTAGCAATATCGAAGGCCCAAGGGCGAAGCATATTACCTAACTGGGCAACAATGGCGACTAATTGATCAAACATAGACTTAACCTAAAAAGATGCAGCGCAATCCATCTGAGTGGCCGCGACAGCGTATTGAAAAATAACAATAACCAAGCATAAAGGGAGACGCCATGGGGCACAAGTTACTCTTGCTAACAAAGGCAAATCAACAGTACCGCGACTTGATTGAGGCGCAGAGTCTCCCTGATTTAACGTTACTCGACGATAATCCAGCGGGCATAATTGATGCAGATATTTGGTTAGCCGAACCGAAACTCGCCGCGCCCCTATTGCCCCATGCTAAAAATCTGCAATGGTTACAATCAAGCTTTGCTGGTATAGATGCTCTGATGAGTCCAAGGGGCAGAAAAGACTATCAACTCACCAATATTAAAGGCATTTTCGGCCCGCTGATGAGCGAGTATCTATTCGGCTATTTACTCGCGCATATCCGCGGCCATCGTTTTTATCGCCAGCAACAAGGACAAAAACAGTGGCTGATTCAACCCCAGCAGCGCCATTCAAGCCTACAGGGAATGCGATTACTCTTACTCGGTACAGGCTCAATTGCCCAGCATCTCGCGAAGACGGCAAAGCACTTTGGCATGCATGTCACAGGGATCAATCGAAGTGGTAATACCGTAGAAGGTTTTGATGCCATAGAAGCGATGGCCAATTTAGGCCAAGTGTTAACACAGGCCGATGTGGTTGCAAATCTACTGCCAAGCACTCCTGCAACGTACAATCTTCTCAATGCTGACATGTTAGCTATGTTAAAAGCTGATGCAGTGCTGTTTAATGTTGGCCGCGGTGATGCACTCGATCTCGATGTGCTAAATACCCAGCTTATCGCTAATCCTAGTCAGCAAGCGATCCTCGATGTATTTGCTCAGGAACCTTTGCCCAATAGCCATCCTATTTGGGAACGGGAAAATGTCGTGATCACGCCGCATATTTCGGCGCCAAGCCATCCTGCACAAATCGTCGATATCTTTAGCCAAAACTATCGCCGCTACATCATGGGTGAGCCACTGCAGAATCGAGTCGACTTTAGTAAAGGTTATTAGATCAAAGATAAGAAATTGAGTTAGAAATCAGTAAAAGAAAAGGCAATAGTCAGACTATTGCCTTTTTTATCTTAAATTTTAGTCAGTTAAATCCTAAAGCTGCGCTTTAAGAATTGCTCGACTAATACCGAGTGAGAATCCATCTCGCGAGTCACTTCGTCATTCAAGCCAACCATTTCACTGCCGAGTTGATGGCTAGAATGGGTAAATTGCGACACATTCACCACGCTGCGATTCATCTCATTTGCCACACTCGATTGCTCTTCTACCGCGCTGGCAATATGGTGCGTCATATCGGTAATGGTCGAAATGGCCTCACGAATCGTACGTAATGCCGTACCCGCTAAATCCGCCGTTGAAATACATTCGGAAGCGGCAACCACTCCTTGCTGCATACTGATAACAGCTTTATTCGTCCCCTGCTGTAACAGATTAATCATACTGTGGATTTCTTTGGTGGCATCGTGAGTACGTTGTGCCAGTGCCCGTACTTCGTCAGCAACGACAGCGAAGCCACGACCTTGCTCACCCGCTCGAGCCGCTTCAATTGCCGCATTCAATGCCAGTAAATTCGTCTGCCCCGCAATACTCTGAATCACATCGAGCACTGTGCCAATATCTTTACTGTGGGCTTCTAACTCAGTAATCACTTTTGACGTTTGTTGCAGTTGCTCCGCCATAGCTTGAATCGAGCGAATAGTACTCGACACCGTTTTATCACCATTGATAGTTTCAGCGGATGCCATTTGCGTGGCACTCGCCGCATCGGCACAATTGGAGGACATATCGCCTAATGTGGCGGTCATTTCCTGCATAGCTGTAGCAACTTGTTCTATTTCAGACAGTTGAGCCTGACTGGTACTCTGGATTTGTTTGCCCTTGGCGGCAGATATTTTGGCCTGTTCTGACACGTTATAACAGGAATCCGATGCACGCCCAAGAATCGACTTAAGCTCTGAATTCTGCATTTGCAGTGCTAAATCAATCGCGCCAAGATCGTCACAGTTACCACTATAGATATGGGCCATCAGCGGATTATCGTAGATATGCTTCGCCTTAGCCACTATCGCGTAATAGCGACTCAGCACCAGAATGCCGCCCACCAGCAATACTAGGAGACTTATCGCTAGGGCAATAAAGCCCATTAAGCCAATTTGCAGAGCAAGGTAAAGCATAGGTAGCATGGCAACCAATGCGAGTAACAGCAATTTAACTGGCATATCCAAGGTACGTTTTAACGCACTAACGCTGCCCTTTTTGTTCAACTCCGCATAGGCTATTTCTGCACGCTTAACCTGATCGCGTGTGGGTTTAGTGCGTACTGATTGAAACTCGACGACTTTGCCATTAACTGAAATCGGTGAGACATAGGCATCGACCCAATAGTGATCGCCATTGGCGCAGCGGTTTTTCACTATCCCTTTCCAAGGCTCGCCTTTTTTGATACATCGCCACAGATCTTCAAACGCTTGCGGAGGCATATCTGGATGACGCACCATGTTGTGGGGCTTGCCTAGCATGGCATCGAGGTCGTAACCGGCAACGGTACAGAAAGATTGATTGGCGTAAGTGATATGACTTTGAGTATCCGTAGTCGACAATAAAATCCAATCCGCTGGATAATCATATTCTCGCTGTGTAACTGGTAGATTAGTTCTCATGAAACCTTATGGATCTTTGATTAATTCTTCGTTATTCATCCATGAGTTATCCATCCGTGAGGCATCATCACCCTGACTCTGTATTCCTAAACCTACTTCTAAAACTGCCTAGCTTTTTAGTGCTAAAACACACCTAGCATAGACGATAAAACGTGCGCCATGTAACAAAAGCGTTAAAGTATGAAAATCACCCAAAAAACATGATTGCATTTGATAAGCGTTTTCATTTAGAATTAGCGCAATTCGATTGGAGACTAATATATGTACGTTTGTCTTTGCCATGCGATCACTGATACGCAAATTAAAAACGCAGTAAGCCAGGGCGATAGCTCGCTTGCTGACGTAAAAAAGCGCTTAGGTGTTGCCGATCAATGTGGTAAATGCGCCAGAATGGCAGTGCAGATCATTCAAAATCAACTAGAACTTGAGCCTAATTATTACGAAGTCGCATAGAATTCATCACGAATAGCGTGGTAAAGGGTATCTCACTCACGAACAAACTTCCGACAAGTTAAAACCACGCTGACTCAAGCAAACTTAGTCCCAAAATCCAGCGGCAACAAAGTCTTCTATCTGTCAATTCACCTTTAAATAGCCTTGCCAGCCTAATCTTTAGATATGATGTTTTAATGACAAGCCCCACTGAACTCCAAGCTCGAAAGCCGCGAATAATTCAATAGGGTTACAGATCCAACTTCCGAGTCAAGCCTACTTACGTTTCAACAAATAGGCCGCTTCATTAAGCCAAGGCACTGCTTTCTTAATAAAACGTGGATTCTCGGCCAACACATCTTGCGACGCTAATACTTCAATATCAAAATCCTCACTCAGATGCAGCTCTACCCAAGTAGGGGATACAGCAAAAGGCGGGCCGATAAGGGATTCTTGCGGATAATCTAAAGTCACTAATAAACCTACACTACCGCTAGGTAATAAGCTCGCTAACTGCTTGGCATATTGTGCACGCATACTTTCTGGCCAAGCGATCAACGCGGCGCGATCGTAAAAAGCCGTCACCGCTTGGGTGATAGTCTTAGGTAGGGTGAAAATATCGCCTTGATACAAGCTGATCTGTTCGGTTTGATGATGCTGGTGTTCACCCACGGCCGTTTTCGTCATCTCGAGTTGGTTATCGCTAAAAAATTGCTGTACAGCCAATTCATTCAACTCACACCCTATGACCTGATGCCCCTGTTCTGCGAGGAAACACATGTCTAGCGACTTACCACATAAGGGCACAAAAACCTTGGTATCTGCGGGTAATGCAAGCTGCTGCCAATACTTAACGAGGAAAGGATTGATGTCTTGCTGATGAAAACCTATCTGTTGCTGCTGCCACTTTTCATGCCAAAAACCGGGTTCCATGGGTTTATCTCTATTCGCTAATGTTGTCCTTACTCTAATGACATTTTAAAGTGGATGCAAAGCCTCCTGCCATTCGGCAAACTCAGCAATGTAAAGACTAACTTACTGATCTAACGTGGCTTGCACTTTACGCAGCCAAACACAGTTATCGCATTGGCATTGACGGCGTGATAAATGATGTGGGCTTAAAGATGAGTCGATAAAGTCCACGGCGATCAACAACTGCTGTTTTAACTCGGCTATCGATTTTTCGTTCACGGCCACCAGCTCGTCATTCTGGTTCATCCAGATACATTCCATGCCCTGATGACACGTTAAACATTGCTCGTCTCTATCATTAAAAAATACCGCATGCGGGCAATGGGTCACTTCCATTGACTGTAAAATACGCTTACGCGGATATTCCAAAAGTTCGATCAACAAGGCTTTATATTGGGTGGGCATACGCCCTCCTTAGCTGCACTTTGTCTGTGGGTTAATTAACAAAAATTGATTCCATCTAATGCTCCAAAGATTACCTATAGTCGCGAGGATTTAATTTGATGTAAGTCAAAGTCAGTGACGAAATGATCGTATAGGTAAGCCGCGCCTGACGCTGATCATCAATGCCATTCAAAATACTAAAATAAAGCCACCCGCTATTTGATTATCTCCCCCGCTTACTGGTTAAATGAACAAAACAAGGAGCACAATTTGCAAACACCGCAGCTGCAGCATTTTTATATTTCTGAAGAGCAATCCATTTACTTGCTCAAAGCCAATGATGCCCGTAAACACAAGGCGTGGATCCGCCTCTGTAAACAACAGCTGAGCAAATTAGGTTATACCGATATCGAATTGGTCGGCAAAGGCGCCTACGGTTTCGTGTTTGCGGGTATCAATCAAGCTGGCGATGCCCATGTGTTTAAGTTTTCACGGATTAATCTGCCACAACACATTCAAGATCGGCTCGAAGAAGAAGCCTTTATGCTCTCCTTACTCAAGCATCCCAATGTGCCGGGGGCGATCAAATTTGAGCGAGTAGGTAAACAAGGCATACTCGTGATGGAACGAGCAAAAGGGGAAGATCTCGACCAACTTTGCCGCCGCATGGGCGCCCTACCGACCGCTATGGTCATGAGCATCGCCCGCCAACTCGCCGATATCTTGTATTACCTGCGCACGGGCAAGCCTTTAGTGCACGGCGATATCAAACCTTCAAATCTGGTTTACGATATTGAACAACAACACTTATCGTTAATCGATTGGGGCTCAGCGGTATTTGCGCAGCGGGATGAACATAACAAACCCGTCGAAGACAATGTGATGGCGTTAATGTCTAGCGATCAACAACATACCAACGCCCGCATGGGTGATGTGTACTTTATCGGCGAAGAGCAACTCAATGGAGCACTCTCCAGCCCGCGCTTTGACGAGCAAGGAGTTGCCGCGACTCTGTATGCCCTCGCCTCTGGGCAAGCAAGCCGCTTCGGTGCACAGGTGATCTCGCCCACCAGCATTGGCTTACCGATAGAATTAGCCCGTACCTTAGAGGGCATGCTCAGCACAGATCCTGAGCAGCGTAATATCGCCGGCGATTATTTTTTAAAAAGTATGCGCCACAGCCACAGACTGCACTTACCTGAACTGCCCAAAGCTGATTTACAGGGTGAAATTCCTGTTTGGGTACAATCCCGCGACAAAGATGTTGAAACCGTCAGCTACAGTTCGCGTAAATCCTTTTTAAAGGAACACAACGCCCAAGATCCCATCGCTAAGATGGATGATATTCAGCTCGAAAAATATTACCGCAACTTCCTCGCGGGCATGGGTGATACCGAAAAAGGCTTTATCGCCGCAGTGGGTCGTTTAGCGCAATATCCGATCGTGGGTGGTCTGGCTATTCATTGGCAGGAAACCGGCGTGTTTATCGACTCCAATCTTGCGATTTACGATGCAAAACAAAAAAGTGCGTTAATCATTGCAGTCAACAATATGGTGGATCTCGCGCGGGGAATTAAACGTATAGGGGTGTTTAAGGCCTGTTTCTTTAACGCCAAAGACACACTGCATATCGAACGAGCTGACACCAGCGAGCCTTTTGTCGCCAGTGCCGCACTGCAGTTGCCCTTCGAAGTCGGTGACGTACCCACCTTAGAAGATAAGTCGCGGTTACATTCTTATTTTGAAGACGGTAAAGATCCCGATGAGAACCTCGAATTGCCGGTGGAGATCATGGAGGAATTAGCCCGCATCAACCAAATTCACCACACAGGCTGCATCATTTTTGAGGCGCTGCCGAATCACTTAAAAATTCACAGTTACTTGAAGCTGCTCAATCCGCGTAAGCAAGCGGCGTTTCGCGCAAGTCTCGATCGCATCTTGCATCATGTCGGAAAAATCCAAGGTCACGGCGTATCGGGCTTTATGAAACTGCCCTACAAAAACACCCGCCGCTTTACTCATCTAGAGCGTAAAGCTGATCACTTTTATCCGAAAAATCCAAAAGAAATAGGCGCCTAATGGCACCTATGTTCATCGGGTTAAATCGGTGATCCAGGCGGTAAGGTTAACGGCTTAGGAATAAGCTTAACCTTAGCATCGGTCAAACCTGCAGCAAGACCCTGTTGCAACCAAGTATAGTGCGCCGCAAGACTCACATTCGCTCGATTCGACTTCGCTTTCAATTGCTTAATCACAAACTGAGCGCGATCGTTGATCGCTGCCCTCACTTCTGGTGAGGTTTGAGGATCGTGCAGCGTTGCCAGCACTTCATCAATCACCACAGCGTTCACTCGCATCCATACGCCTTCGACCAGCGCGAGCTTATCCTCTTGATACAAGGTCGCCGCAAATAACTTATCCAGTAATGTCGTCACCGATAACTGCTCACTATCTGCCATGGATGCTTGGCTGATACGATTCAAGCGTTTAGGCATCAATAACAAGCTAACAGTATGACGGCTAAACACTTCAGCCATACCGAGAGGATCGTTAATTGCACCTAGACCTGAGTCGAAGGATTCCCGCGTAGCATGATAATTCCCCGCCTTTGGCACTAAACTGTCGAGCAAGGATTGCGGCACAGTTAAACTCGCCGCATCGAGCGTGTTAAGTAGCGCGTCTAAGCCCGTTAACTGCAACTGCGGCGCAATATAGCTCCAGCGGCTGCCTTCACCGATAGATTGATAGTTATAGTCAGTGCCACCAATAAACTTCGCGACCGCATCGATTTGATAACGCGTCAGTAAATAAATTGGCGCAAAGGCATCGGCTAGCTCGCCCAATGGCTCATTGGGTAACAAGGCCGCACTGGAGAAATCCGCAATCGCCTTAGTGCGAATTTTATTTAACTTACCCAGCTGATCGATCGGATCGTCACCACTATCCCACAAACTGGCATAGGCCTGACTCCCATCCTTTTGGCGAGAATCGGCCTCACCAATATAGCGTAAGCCACGTTTCGCCACATCGGCCAGCAAGTCGACTTGCAGTGCTTGTTGGGTACGGGCATCACCTTGATCGCTATAACCATAGGCGATAGTAAAATCATCCCAAGGGCCAACACCTGTAGTGTAAGGTGCTGAAATATCAATATCATTGCCCTTTAGCTGGATTTTCGGATGGGGATAATCCATCACAGAGGAATCCTGATTAGTCGAAGCGGCAAAGTTATGATCTAACCCTAAGGTATGGCCGACTTCATGGGCGGCCAGTTGGCGAATACGCGCGAGCGACAAGGCTGTCGCCGCTTTCTCGGCCGCCACTCTATCCTGCCAGCCTGCGGTTAAGCCTTTAACAATCAAGTAATCCTGACGCACACGCAAACTGCCGAGCGTGACTTGACCCTTGATGATTTCTCCGGTGCGAGGATCGGTCAGTGCGGCGCCATAGGACCAACCCCGCGTCGCCCTGTGCACCCATTGGATCATGTTGTAGCGAATATCCTGCGGATCGGCATCTACAGGCAATAACTCAACTTTAAAGCCGTTGATAAATCCGGCGCGAGTAAAAGCCGTCTCCCACCAGCGCGCGCCATCGAGCAACGCCGACCGTATCGGCTCTGGCACACCGGGATCAAGATAATAAGTAATAGGTTTAACGACTTCGCTTGGCGCTGGGCCTGGATGCACTTTCTGTAAACGGTGGCGCAGGATAAAACGCTGCACTAAAGGTTGGTTAAAGGGCGTGGCATAATCGCGATACTCATCGGACAAATAACCGCTCATAGGATGATAAGCCCGCGGCTGGTAATCCGCATCGGGAAGCTCAACAAAGGAATAACGCATCCGCACCGACATTAAGGTGCCATCGGGTGTTACCTGTGCGACCTGCGCGCCAGCAACATCGCCTTTGAACGTCAGTTGCACATCCACATCGGCGTTTTTCTCAAAGGATTTAATCCCTTTGGGTAAGATGACAGAACGGCTCAAATCGAGCTGATAATTGCCCTGCTCTGTTTGTTGCAATACGGAAGACACCCCGTGTAAATCATTGAGCACCAGATCGTTGATCGCTACCAAATCTGGCTTGCCCTCAATCACTTTGCCTTGCCATAACACAGAATCGGCAAAGGCTTCTTCAACCGCTCTTTGCTCGGCGGCATCAGAGGTATTCGCACGATATTGAGTATTAAGTTGCTTAAGTAAAACATAGGGACCTTGGCGCTCAAACTGCACCATACGGGTCTGACCCAGTTGGCCGCGATCGAGGCCAATGTCGTTTGAGCCTACGCCCTGTGGCAGGCTAGTAACTAAGATAAAAGGTTGATTTAAACGATTGACCTCAAGATATAACTCTCCCTCAGACTCCTCGTAATAGAGATTAAGAAACCCTTTCGCCTCTTGGCCCTGCTTAATGATCTTGGCGCTAGGCGCGGCAGCCGCGACCGTAACGGTGGGAAATCCTAACAGCGCTATAAATAAGGCTAAGGCTACACTTTGGGGTTTCATCTTTCCTCCTGATTCGGCTGGCTGCGTTATTTACCTTATTAAGTCATTTATGTCATAAGCATCTTTGATGACTGCTTATCTCAAGCGATTGATTTAAAGTAAATAATGCGAGGCCATCACTGGCCCCGAGCAAATAAATTAACGATTCTGATGCTGGTTCTTGTGTTTGATCCAGTGATTTAATGTTTCAAATAATTCGTTGAGCACTATGGGTTTAGTGATGTGGGCATTCATCCCCGCCGCTAAACTCTTTTCCCTGTCGCCCGACATTGCATGGGCTGTCATGGCAATGATAGGCAGTTCATCGGCACTAAAACGCTCACGCAATGCCCTTGCGGCCGTTAACCCGTCCATCACTGGCATTTGAATATCCATCAACACAGCATCAAACGGCCGCGAGTCGATAGTATCCAGCGCTACTTGACCGTTGTCGGCCAGCACCACTTCGTAGCCAGCGCTCTTAAGGAGTTCGGTGGCCACTTGCTGGTTGATAAAGTTATCCTCCACCAGCAGCACTAAACCTGTGTGCTCCCCTTCCTCAACTTGAACTTCAACCATAGGCTGAACCACATTCAATCTCGGTTCATCGGCAAAGGCGGCAATGATCTCATCGAACAGACTCGATGCCTTAAACGGTTTTTGCAGTACAGCAAACACATTGGCACTATCGACTTCATGCTGTAAGGGCTCTGCTGCATAGGCCGTCATCATGATAATCACTGGTCGTTTCGCTAAACGGCCTTCGGCGACCATAGTATCTATGGCGCTGACCACATCGCTACCGTCCATTTCTGGCATCATCCAGTCGAGCAATAACAGATCGATTGGTGCCCGCGACAGTTTGTAAAGCGCTTCGGCGCCGCTGGCGGCAGTATCGACGTCGAAGTGGAAATCTCGCATCAAGGTCGAATAAATTTGCAGTGCCGTCGGGTTATCGTCAACGACTAAGGTGCGTAGACTATTGAGTTTTTCCGGCACGACCAAAGGCTCAATCTTAGCGGCTTCGGCAATTTCAAAACTGATGGTGAAGCTAAAGGTACTACCGACCCCAAGCTCACTCTGCACTTGCATCTTGCCGCCCATCATAGACACCAGATGCTTACTGATCGACAAACCTAAGCCAGTGCCGCCGTATTTACGGGTGGTCGAACCGTCGGCTTGGGCGAAGGCATCGAATAACTTATCCTGTTGATCTTTACCTATGCCGATCCCCGTATCGCGCACCCAGAACTTCAAGGTAATCCGATGATCCCGCTCGCCGACATCTTCACAGCCGAGCTCAATCTCGCCAGATTGGGTAAATTTCACCGCATTCGATAACAGGTTAATCAGCACTTGGCCTAAACGTAGCGGATCGCCCTTAAGAATGAGTCCCGCCGTCACAGGGGCATATAAGAGTAACTCGACGCCTTGTTCCTGTGCCTTAAGCGCATTGAGATCCAGAGCGTGATCGAGCACTTTATCCAGCGGGAATGGCACCCGCTCAAGCTCCAACTTACCCGCCTCAATTTTAGAGAAGTCGAGAATATCGTTGATGATCCTCAGCAGCGATTGTGCCGAGAAACCAGCTTTTTCGAGGTAATCTTTCTGCTGCGCCGTTAACGAGGTGCGCTGTGCCAACTGCAACATACCGATAATGGCGTTCATCGGCGTGCGGATCTCATGGCTCATGTTGGCCAAGAATTCACTCTTGTAGAGGTTAGCGAGTTCGGCGTCTTGCTTGGCTTCCAAAAGCGCCACTTCGTTACTCTTATGGCGGGTAATATCCTTATGGGTACCAAGCATACGTTTGGGCTGACCTTCGGCGGTGAACTCCACCACACGACCACGGGATAACACCCAGTGATAGCCGCCATTTTTACCTAACATACGGAATTCAATTTCGAAAGCACCGACGGGATCAGCAAGATACTGAGCACGGTATTCCTCGACGCGAATACGATCGTCGGGGTGGGATAATTCATCAATCGTTGATACTAAAGCTGGGAATTCATTGGTTTTATAACCCAACATAGAATAATAGGCTGGGTTACAAATAATCTGTTCAGAGTCTAAATACCAGTCCCACAGGCCATCTTCCACCGCATCCATGGCTAAGTGATAACGCTCTTCGGACAGGCGTAATTGTTCGGCGGATTCGTATTCCCGCGTCACATCACGCCACACGGCAATCAATCCCTGCAGTTCGCCGCGGCGATTGTAGAAAGGCAGTTTGAGGGTATCAAGCAGCACAGGTTTACCCGCAAGCTCGACCTTTTCTTGGTAGCGCAGCGGCGTGCGATCTTTTAAGACTTGTTCGTCTTCGGCGCGGATACGTATGCCCATTTCAGGCGAGGTCAGATCCTCAGATGATAAACCTATCATCTCGCTCTCTGTGTAACCCAGCATGCGTTCAGCCGCCTTGTTACAACCTAAATAGTTGCCTTCTTTATCTTTAAAGACAATCGCTTCAGGAATCGAGTCAAGCAGGGATCGCAGTAGCGCATATTCGCGCTCACGCCGCTCTGTGGTGTCTTTTAAGCGTTCAGTACGCCGCGCCACTAGCTTATCGAGCCGCTTATTCTGCTCAGCCAGATGGTGGGTATATTGTTTGTTTTCCTCAAAGATCCGACTGACCAACAAGAACCAAGGCTCCCAGCCACGGGTGATTTTCTCCGGTGGTTTACGTGGCTCTTGTGAGCAACCTTCAAGGTGCGACAGTAATCGCGAGGCTGGACTCACAAAAGATCGACGCGTCTGCCAATGCACTATGGTCACCAACACCGACAGGGCGATAACCACTAAAATAAAGGTCAGCTGCAGTTTTTCCCACGAGTCTTGGAATAGGTCGTCTTCATCCTGCAAATACAGTAAACGCCAAGGCGCGTTATGCAGGGCAACCGAATGGATGTAATAGCCGTTACGTATGATACCGTCGTGGGCATCGAACAATTCCGACTCAGGTAAAGAATGCAGCTCAGAGGGAATACGTTGGCTGATGTGATAGACCCGATTGATATCTGAGCTATCAAAATCGCTGTGGGATAAAATATTGTTCTGTTGGTCGAGCAAAATCACTGTGCCCGGCATCTTAAAGTAAACCCGAATTTGCCGCGCTAACGAGGCAAGCGTCATGTCTAAGTTGATTGAGCCAATGAACTCATCATCCAAATAAATGGGCACACCTAAAGTGGTCAATAAGCCTTTGCCCGTGGAGTCAACATAGGCTTCACTCCAAAATACACTGCGCTGCGGGTTCATTGCTGGGGTGGCGTATTGGAACTGTTTCTTGTTGAGTAATTCGTCCCTAAAACGTTGATCGTCATTCGACCAAGGGAAATAGGACATGATCCTACGTTTCGACAGGTAATAAATCGCCGAGGCTTTCGGGGCGGCTTCTTTGGCGACGGGGAATGACAGTGACAGCTCAAACAACATCTCAAGCTCTTGATAGAACTTGTCATCGCGGCCGTCGAGAGAACCCGCACCAGTAATCCTCCCCATGTTGGTAAAAGGCTCACCGCTCTGGGCGTAGCTAGGTTCTAAGGTAAAATACTGGCCGCTTTCGTTGAATTTACCGTATTGGGGTAAGCGTTCTTTACGCACGAGTTCGCCCAAACGTAAATGATCCACAGCAACGTTGCGTAAGCTTTTTACCGCTCTAATGCTCGACTCAAGTAGCAAATCGATTTGCAATACATGGCGCTGAACCTGCTCTTCACGCTGCTCCATCTGCTGTGCTTTTTGGCGGTCGAAGAACATCCATGCGGTCAACAAAGACATGACGATAACGCCGATGTACGTATAAAAAACGGCACGGTTGTAGTTCTTCTGGATCGGCGATTTTAGTTGGAGATCCGGCTCACTCGATTTCATCCACTACCCTTGATTGCAGCGCTTAATTTCAGCCTACGGCGGCAAAAACTATGAGCTCCATATAGTAGCAGGAAGGAACTGCCAATCACATAAAATAATTGTCAGATAAAGCCTACTCATACCACTGATAAGTCGATTAAAAATCTACTACTCCATAAAATTAAGGCCTCCATATCTGAGGCCTTAGTCATTACCCTAAATTAAACCGACCTGCTTTACAGATGCTCTTCAGCGTATTCCGCTAAGCGTGAACGCACCACACCATTCAGATACACGTTGGCACTGCCTTCAAAGTCCTTAAAACGTTCGACAATATAGGTTAAACCTGAGGTAACAGCAGTTAAGTAATTAGAGTCGATTTGCGCTAAGTTACCGCAACAAATCAGTTTTGTGCCTTCGCCCATACGGGTGATCATGGTTTTGATCTGCGAGGCAGTGAGGTTTTGGCATTCATCTAATAGCACTATGGAGTTTTGGATCGACCGCCCGCGCATAAAGTTTATCGACTTAAACTGAATGTTAGCCTTCTCCATGATGTAGTTCATGCTGCCCGTGGGATTCACATCATTCTTATGCAGTACTTCGAGCGTATCGGTAATCGCGGCCAGCCACGGCATCATCTTCTCCTCTTCCGTGCCGGGCAAGAAGCCGATAGATTCGGCGATTTCAGGGGTGTTTCGGGTGACAATCACTTTGTCGTAGCGATTACGCTCGACCACCAGTTCCAACGCCGCCGCCATGGCGAGCAAGGTTTTACCGCAACCCGCAGGGCCGGTTAAGATAACCAGATCGATATCGGGATCGAGCAGCGCCTGCAATGCCATGCCTTGATAGACGTTTTTAGGTTTAACACCCCATGCCTCGAGGTTTTTCACCCGCTCACGGCCTAAATCTAAAATATGTAAATGGGTGTCTGTGCGCTCGATAACACGACCGCAAAAATCAGACTCTGTGTCGATAAGATATTGGTTGATATAAAAATTATCATTTTCGAGGTCTTTGAGCGGTACTTCATGCACTGTATGTCTACCGTGGCGCTCGGTGGAGACCTTGTTCAAGTGCTCCCAAAAATTACCTTCAAACTGGTAAAAGCCTTTACTGAGGAAGCGGATATCATCAATCAACTGGTCAGTTCGATAATCCTCAACCAATTGAATACCTGCACCTTTGGCTTTAAGGCGCATATTGATATCTTTGGTGACTAAGACAACGGTACGGGGATGATGTAGGTTTTGTAGATGTAGCGCGGTATTGATAATGCGATTGTCGTTTCCATCTCCAGGCAGTGCGCCTAAGGTAAAATCGACAAGGTGATCAGGGAAAATTGAGAGCGAACCGACGGCATCAGCATGACCCTCTCGGCTGGGTAAAGGGACGCCATTGATAATCTGCTCAGGGGTAGTTTCACCGCCTAGGGTATCTTCCAATGCCCTGATAGCAACCCGAGCATCACGACTCACATCACTCTTTCGATCTTTAATCTGGTCCAACTCTTCTAGCACTGTCATCGGAATGACCACATCGTGCTCTTTAAACGAATAGATCGCCAAAGGTTCATGTAGTAACACATTGGTATCCAGTACAAACAACTTTCTGTCGTCTTGTTCCATGGCGCCTCCAGAGTGCTTCATTAAAGTTTAAACACACTTTTGAGTCTCAATAAAAGTTACACGGCTCCTATTACTGGCTAAGCATATGGCAAAGAATGATCATAAGGTTCAAGTTGATAGCACTTTACTCGCACTTAAACCTTAAGTTGATATTGGCACCAAACTCACGAGATAACAATACAGCAACCATTGTTTACCTTACAGACTCGAGGCAGTGTATAACCGCGGATGTGACATTAGCGTGACAATTTCATGTACTGGCTCGACAATTTTGTCACTTGTACAATTTGTAATCTAGCACTCTGGGAATTAGGCTCTAACGGGTGAGAGGGCGATTTAAATATCACGAGTATTGGTATAACATACGCGCCCTTTGTTAGAGTCCGCCTAGAAATGAGAATTTAAGATGCCGTTCGCCTTAGGTCAACGTTGGATAAGTGATACCGAGTCAGAGCTTGGTTTAGGAACTGTGGTTCAAGTAGAAGGCCGTATGGTCACTGTATTATTCCCTGCCACGGGTGAGAACCGCATGTTCTCCCGAGCAGAAGCCCCTCTGACACGCGTTATATACAATCCCGGCGATTCGGTTGAAAGCCATGAAGGCTGGAGCCTTGCGGTCAGTGAATTGACCGAGAAAGACGGGATAGTGATCTATCACGGCATTCACAGTGAGACAGGCGAGCAAGCTACCCTGCGTGAAACCCTGCTGAACCACAATATTCGTTTCAACAAACCCCAAGACCGTTTATTTGCTGGCCAAATCGATCGCCTCGACCGTTTTGGTGTGCGTTATCAATGCCAAATGTTGCGCCACAAACTGGCCTCATCGGATTTGCTTGGTCTGCAAGGTCCACGTGTTGGACTTATTCCACATCAAATGTGGATTGCCCATGAAGTCGGCCGTCGCTATGCGCCGCGTGTACTGTTAGCCGATGAAGTGGGTTTAGGTAAAACCATTGAAGCGGGTCTGATTATTCACCAACAACTGCTGACCGGCCGCGCCGAACGCATTCTGATTATCGTGCCCGATACTCTGCGCCATCAGTGGTTAGTGGAAATGCTGCGCCGCTTTAATCTGCGCTTTTCGGTATTCGATGAAGACCGTTGTGTAGAAGCCTATGCCGATCACGACAATCCTTTCTACACAGAACAGTTAGTGATTTGTTCACTCGAATTACTGCGTAAGAAAAAACGTCTTGATCAAGCCCTAGATGCCGATTGGGATCTGTTAGTCGTTGACGAAGCGCACCACTTAGAATGGACCGAAGAAGCGCCAAGCCGCGCCTATCAAGTGGTTGAAGCATTAAGCGAAGTCATCCCAGGCGTTTTGCTGTTAACCGCAACGCCGGATCAACTTGGCCATGAAAGTCACTTCGCCCGTTTGCGTCTGCTCGATCCGGATCGTTTCTACGATTACGATGCTTTCTTAGCTGAAGAAGACAGTTATAAAGACGTCGCCATTGCCGCCGAAGCCTTAGCTGGCAACGCTAAATTACCCGATGCCGCCATCAACAGCTTGACCGAATTACTGAGCGAGAAAGATATCAGCCCAAGTATTCGTTTAATCCAAGCCGACGGTATTGATGCCGAAGTACAACAGGCCGCCCGTAGCGAATTACTGCAAGAATTACTTGACCGTCACGGTACTGGCCGCGTGTTATACCGAAACAGCCGCGCCTCGGTAAAAGGCTTTCCAAAGCGTTTCTTTAACGCTTATCCCCATGCCATGCCAGATCAATATCAAACTGCCGCACGCGTCAGCGGCATGATGGGCGGACACAAGTCATTAGAGGCGAAAGCGGCGCAAGCCCTAAGCCCTGAAAAACTGTATCAAGAATTTGAAGATAACAGCGCCAGTTGGTGGAAGTTCGATCCCCGTGTGGATTGGTTAATCGAGTTCTTAAAATCCCACCGTAGCAAAAAAGTGCTGATCATCGCCAGCCAAGCGGAAACGGCCCTGAGCTTAGAAGAAGCCCTGCGCACCCGCGAAGGGATTCAAGCAACGGTATTCCACGAAGGCATGTCGATTATCGAGCGCGATAAAGCCGGCGCTTACTTTGCCCAAGAGGAAGGCGGCGCACAGGCGCTGATCTGCTCTGAAATTGGTTCTGAAGGCCGTAACTTCCAGTTTGCCAGCCACTTAGTGCTGTTTGATCTGCCACTAAACCCCGATCTATTGGAACAGCGAATCGGTCGTTTAGACCGTATCGGCCAGAAAAATGATATCCAAATTCACTTGCCATACCTTGAAGATACCGCCCAAGAACGTTTGATGCAGTGGTATCACCAAGGGCTAAATGCCTTTGAACTCACTTGCCCGAGTGGCCATGTGCTTTACAGTGAATTTGCCGAAGATCTGCTAAACGTGCTTGTGGGTGATGACAGCGATGAGCTGACAAACCTGCTCAACCACACCCAGAGCCGTTATAAAGAACTCAAGCACGCCATGGAACAAGGCCGCGACAAGCTGCTGGAAATCAACTCACACGGCGGCGAGAAGGCACAGGCTATCGTACAACGCCTCGCCCAGAATGATGGTGATACCCATTTGATCGGTTCAGTGATCCGTCTGTGGGATATTATCGGCGTCGATCAAGAAGATAAAGGTGAAAACTCGATTATTCTACGCCCGAGTGAGCACATGATGTACCCAACTTACCCTGGCTTGCCTGAAGATGGCGTGACGGTAACCTTTGATCGTGACACAGCGTTATCACGCGATGATATTGCGCTGATCACTCAAGAACATCCACTGGTGCAAACGGGGCTAGATCTGATCACAGGTTCTGAAACCGGCACCACCAGCGTTGCCATTCTGAAGAATAAAGCCCTGCCAGCTGGCACCTTATTCTTAGAACTCATCTACATGGCCGATGCTTCTGCACCTAAGTCGAGCCAGTTGTACCGTTATTTACCACCAACACCGATCCGCGTGTTGCTGGATAAAAACGGGAACGATCTGTCGGCTAAAGTGGATTACGCCAGTTTCGATAAACAACTGAGCGCGGTGAATCGTCATATTGGCGGCAAGTTAGTCACCGCATCTCAGCCAATTCTGCATCCGTTATTTGCTAAGGGTGAGGAATATGCTCAAGTGGTTGTGGATGAAATGGTTGCCCAAGCCAGAGAGAAAATGACTCAACAACTGAGCACAGAGCTTGATCGTTTAGAGTCACTTAAGGCGGTGAACCCCAATATCCGTGAGGAAGAATTGGAGTACCTGCGCAATCAGATGCAAGAGTTAAACACTTATCTGGATGCCAGCCAGTTACAACTCGATGCGATCCGCATGGTGCTCGTCAGCCACGTATAGATCCAAGCGGAACAGCAGGTTTCCATCAATTAGCCCAGCCTCAGCGTTGGGCTTTTTTATGCCCTGTGGCTTTCGATTCAAAGTGGCCTTTTATTACAAGTGACTTTTTATACTAAATGACAGGTGCAATTCTTTGGCGAGGAAAATTCACTTTTTGGTAATTGTTCAGGTTATACTCAAACACTGATGAATTTATGAGACTACACAGGTGGTTATCAATTCTATGCCGCGCATTCTTTCACTCCTCTTTTGCCTCATTCTCGGCATCACAACCATCGCTACCTACGCGGCAGACACGACAACAACTCCGCCAACATCCGCGCCAGCCGAAATCAGTGCCAAAAAGTCGAATCACAGCTATCTACCCACAAATGAAATTAAACAAATCACGATTGATAATCAGCCCTACGATTTGTTAGTGCGACCATGGGAAGGTAAAAAGAAACTTGGTGCGGCGATAATCCTGCCCGCCACCAATGGTACCGCAGACGCGCCTGGATTGATGGCGTTTGTACGCCGCAATATCAATCCTGCCGGTTGGGCTAGCTTAAGTTTAACTCCGCCAACTGAAATGCCCACAGCTAACTTTGCTACCGCCGCTACTGAAGTGACCTCGCCTGGCGCCGCGCAATTAAGCTCACCGTCCAACAAACCAAGCCCTAAAATCAAGCCCGAAGATAACAGCAAGCACCAGCAAGAGCAGGAAGATTTTCTCGTCAAAAGCATGTCGCAGTTAGATACCGTCGGTGCAGATTATGCGGGAAAACGTATTTTGATCACCGCCGACCAAAGTGCAGGATTATTGATTAGCCTATTAAGCCAGAAGAAGATTGCCGATCCCGATGTGCTGATTGTCATCAATCCCTATCGAGAAGACGAACAGCGTAATCAAGCACTCGCGGAGCAACTGGCAAAACTTACGCTGCCCATTTTAGATATTCAATCGCCAGACGGTCACCCAGCCTCATTGGAGACGGCCGACAATCGCAAAAAACTCGCGGTGACCTTAGAAAGCCCTAACTATCGCCAAACTACCCTAGCGCTCAATTTAGATAACGAGAGCGCATGGCAGAATTGCTTAAATGCGATTAAAGGCTTTTCTGCCCGAATGAGCGGCGCGCAGTAAAAACGGCGATTCAAGCTAATTCAGACAAAATAGTATTACCAACCCGATTGGCGATCCCGATAGGGTTTCTGCGGATCTTTCAACTGACGCGTCGCCGCTATCTTGCTATTTTTGCCTAACAATAACCGAATCTGACTAATAGACTCGCAGCACAGCAGGCTACGAATAGAAGCAGTCCAACTGCGATTAATGCTAAGTTTGATGGCCGCAGCCGCATCCGGAGAGGTTTGTATCAGTTGCCGCGCCAATTGCTCAGCAGCTTCCATGGGCGTCTCACTCACTTGTGTCACGAGTCCTAAGGCCAGCGCTTCATGACTCTCAAGCACTTTTGCCGTCAGGCTAAGTAACATGGCTTGATCCTTAGGCATAATTTGCCTTAATGCGACTAAACCCGCCATATCTGGCACAAGTCCCCATTTCGCTTCCATGATAGATAACTTACTGTCGTGGCTAGCAATACGCACATCTGCGCCTAAAGCGATCTGCATACCGCCGCCATAGCAACAGCCCTCAAGCACGGCAATCACTGGCACAGGCAAGGTTTGCCAACCTAGTGACACCCGCTGTGCCAAATTCGCATTCCCCGGTAAACCCTTAAACAGTAACTTAACTGCCTGCATCGGTGCCGACATGACGCTTTTAACATCAAGCCCTGAGCTAAAATGCCCACCCGCTCCAGAGAGGATCACGGCTCGCACCGCACGATTGGATTTAATACTTTTAATCGCACAGTCAAGCTCACTAAACATTAAATAGTTAATAGCATTCATTTTTTCAGGACGATTAAGCAACACGTAGGCGATGCCATCATCGATTTTAACTTGCACACTTTGGCCACTCATGAAATATTCCGTTACTGGTCAGTCCAGAATAAATGTTAACACGTTTGGCATAATTCACTAAAAGATATAACATGAGCCTGTTTTTTGACTTAAGTCAAAATATTGCCAATTCCATCATGGATTGAAGGCAACTTATGTTAGGCTGTCATCACTACGTGCAGTAATCCTAATGTATTTTTCGATTAGATAGCCTTAGCAAGCTCAATAATTAAGCGTATTTAACCGCTAGCTATTTAACTACTAATAATCGACACCAGTATCGCAATGCTACCTGCAGCGAAGGATGATTGGGCAGCAATATATGGATTCTATAGTCCTTTTTTAGTCACTATATCCTTGTTATTTACTCAACATTAGCTAGTTCGATTTAAGATTCTGCATGATTTGATTCAACAATGATTCAAATTTTAATGCCATCAGAAAATATAAATTTATCAATGATATCTATAAGTTACATATAAAAGATATTAATCAGACTTGCCCGAAGAACGCAATTCGTCAGTCAGACCTAAAAAATAAGTGTTATCTTCAATAAATGGGCAAATAAGGATCACTAGTCAGCATGTCAATATCTGTACTCATCTGTGACGATTCCGCCATGGCACGTAAGCAAATGGCCCGCACACTCCCCAAAGAGTGGGATGTGGAAATAACTTATGCGACCAATGGTGCCGAAGGCCTTGATGCCATCCGCGCTGGAAAAGGCGAAGTGGTGTTTCTCGATCTCAACATGCCTGTAATGGACGGTTATGAAGTACTGCAAACAGTGCAGCAACAGGACTTACCCGCGCTGATTATTGTGGTATCCGGTGATATTCAAATCAAAGCTCACGAGCGGGTTAAAGCCTTGGGTGCGTTAGATTTTATTCAAAAACCGGTGAGCGCCGATGCCATCAGCAACATTTTACAAGATTACGGCATCTTAACGCTGACGCAGAAAGATCTCACCGACGAAGTCCCGATGATCAAAGTCGACATGCGCGACGCTTGCCAAGAAATAGCCAACGTTGCCATGGGACGCGCCGCCGATCTGTTAGCTAAATTACTCGATGTATTCGTGTTACTACCTATCCCTAATGTGAACGTGCTTGAAGTCAGTGAGTTAACCATGGCGCTCAAAGCCACGGAAGAAAGCTCAACCGTATCCGCGCTCTGTCAAGGTTTTATCGGTGCGGGTATTGCGGGAGAGGCCCTGCTCTTGTTCCATGATTCCAGCTTTAAAGACATGGCCAAGCTGATGGGATTAGCTAATCCAGAAGACAAAAATACTGAGATAGAAGTCCTGATCGATACTGGAAACGTGCTGATAGGCGCTTTCCTTAACGGCATTTCTGAACAGCTCGATATGAAATTTAGTCAGGCTCACCCTGTCGTGTTGGGACGGCACTGCACGGTTAACGATCTGATCCATGATAATTCAGAGAAATGGCACCGAACTTTGGCAATGGAGATCAACTATCGGATTGAAGATCATAATATTCAATGCGATTTGCTACTGCTCTTCACCGAGGATTCTATCCCCACACTTAGCTATAAACTCGGCTATTTACTCGATTAACCAGTTGGATTTTATCCTATGTCAAATGACCAAAGCGCAATGAACGAACTACACTGGCTCATCGATATGGTACAAACCATAGAGGTGGGATTAGTGGTATTAGATCGCCATTACAATATCCAGCTGTGGAACGGTTTTATGGAGAATCACAGCGGTGTTTCCCCTAATTCGATCAAAGGTCAAAACCTATTTACCCGCTTCCCCGATCTGCCTGCCACTTGGTTAAAGCAGAAAATGGAATCGGTTTTCATGCTTAAAAACCGTGCTTTTATCAGCTGGGAACAACGTCCGTACGTTTTCCAATTTAAAAACTATCGCCCGATTACAGGCCGTGCAGACTATATGTACCAGAACGTGACCCTGCTGCCGCTGGCATCGCTCACGGGACAAGTGACCCATATCAGTGTGATTATTTATGACGTGACAGATATCGCCATCAACAAATTGCAACTTAAAGCTGCCAATGAACAACTCGAACGCCTTAGCCAAACCGATGGTCTAACTCAGTTGCATAATCGTCGTCATTGGCAAGAGTGTTTAGACCACGAGTACGACTTGTATGCCCGCTACTCAGGTATGGCAAGTTTAGTCATGATAGATATCGATAACTTTAAACATATCAACGACAGCTATGGCCATGTAGCGGGTGATAAAGTCATTCAGCATATCGCACACTTACTCAGCCAATCCTTACGTGATACCGACTGTGCAGGGCGTTATGGCGGCGAAGAATTTGCGGTTGTATTGCCTAAAACCAGCGGCGCAGATGCGATGAACTTTACCGAGCGACTCAGAGAGAAAATAGCCGCATCCGTCATAGTGTATGAAAGCCTTAAGATTACTGTGACGGTAAGTTTAGGCGTATGTGAAATTGGCTCCCATATTACCAGCAGTTCTAGCTGGATCTCCTGCTCCGATAAAGCCCTGTACGAAGCGAAACAAAAAGGCCGTAACTGCAGTGTTTTACATACGAGTAAAACAAGTAAATCCTAAGTATACCCAATAAAAATGCCCATCAATGATGGGCATTTTTATTTAAAACAAGTGAAGATTAAACTCGAGATCCGCTAACGAATTAATGAGGAAAACCATCATCTTCTTCGTCTTCATCTTCTTCGTCATCCATTTCATCGCCGACGAAATAGGTACCCCAACCGTCATATTCCACTTTCTGCTTTACCGCTAATTGCAGCAATTGCTCGGCCGCTTTGTCCAGTAATTCAACATCCAGTTTGTGGTGTGCGACAGCATCGAAACAGAAGATAATTGAACCATCCTCCAGTTCCATTTCTTCGGCATCATTCACCTCAAAACCTAATTTGAAGGCATCCACAGCCGCTTTTTCAAGACGGTCGAAATTGGTCGATGAAAAGTGATGCTCAATAACATATTCCGCATCAGGCTCTGAGCCATCGTCAAGCAGGGCTTGCACTATGTCACGATTCTCTGCAAGTTGGGCTTTTAACTGACTTTCAATAGACATGGATTTGTCTCCGTTAAGGTAAATCTGGCTCAAATTGGCATTATACGTCATCACTCGCGAGAGTTTTACCCATAAGTGCTGCCGCTTCTTGATTTATCTCAGCAAATCTCGCCGACATGCTGGCATGGATTTGCGCAGAGAAGTTTTTCACATCGGCTTTATCTAAACCTGCGGTCGGCACAGGTGCCATCATATCGATGATGACGACACCGTTATTCCAGCGATTTAACTTAATATGGCTCTGACACGAAGCAACCACTGGCACCACTGGCACTCCCGCCGCGATTGCAGTATGGAAAGCTCCCGCTTTAAAAGGTAACAGACCACGACCACGCGAACGTGTACCTTCAGGAAAAATCCATACGGATAGATTCTTCTGCTTAATTTTTTCAACCGTTTTAGCCATAGTATCAAAGGCACTGTGACGGTTTTTACGGTCGATAAGAATATTTCCTGACAACCAATAGATTTGACCGAATAGCGGCATCCACGCCAAACTCTTCTTGCCTAAACTCACTGTACCTTTAGGAACTGCTGTCGTGTGAGTAAAGAGATCAAAGTTATTCTGATGATTTGCTAAGAAAATATACGGGCCGTCCTGCACATCTTCGTGCCGGCGAACAATCACTTTAATCCCAAGGATTGGCGCAACCGATGAGAAGATCTTGGCGAACATATGTACATTGTCGCGATGGCGAGGCCTTAATAAACACACTAAGCCACCAAAAATAAAGGCAAGCAACAAAGATACCGCCAACAACATTGATCTGACGATTAAAAGCACGATTTACTCCGACTGTAAAAGTGGCGACAGTATAGCCACCATGGCTTTGGGACTCAATATATTGTTTACATCTGTAAGCTGACTTGCTAACAAGCAAGCAAAAAAAGCCCATCGATATACTGAACCTCCAGTGTATCGATGGGCTTTAAGATTAATATCGAACTAAGCGTGGTGCTTGGGTAGGATTTCAGACTCAGTTGCCTGAGGTGAGACTTTACTTAACACAAAGCGGATAACTAAGGCACTCACGGCCAAAGTCGCGACAATTGCCGCGCCACTAGGGAGATCTAAGGTCGCCGACAGAACTAAACCCAAAACATAGCCCAGTAAACCGACGAGGTAAGCGTAAAATAGCCGACCTTTACCACGGTACTTGTTCAACGCTAAAGCTGGCAATATCAGGGTACTGAACACCAGATAAACGCCTACTAATTCCACCGATAAGGTAATCACTAGCGCAAATAGCAGATAAAATCCTGCCCCGTCCAACATCTGGGGGCGCAGGAATATCGCTAATAACACCAGTGAATACACTACGGCCGGCAAAATCAGTTGTGACCAACTCACCCACAGGATCTGACCTGACATCAATTGCTTTAACAACTCGGCGCCATGTGGGTCGTTTGCCAGCAACAGCATTGCGGCTACCGCAGACAAGACATAAAAGCAGCCAATCATAGCCTCTAACTCACCCGCCATCCGCTTAGCTAACCAAGCGATAAAACCTGCGCCAGCAAGGGCAAATACAGCGGGCATCCACACATTAGAAAAAGGGATATCTTCTAATCTGTGATCCATGTGAGCGACGATGGCACCTAAGGCGGCAACTTGCGCTATCGCTAAATCGATAAAGATGATGCCACGCTTAAGTACTTGTCTCCCAAGTACAATATGCGTCGACAACACTAAGATCCCCGCAGCCAATGCAGGCAACAGAATCGACATCAGCTCAAGATCAAACATAGGTTTATTTCACTCCATTTAAGAGGGAAATCACGCTGTCATACAGGCTAAATAAATCTTGGCTCTTATCATTCCCCCCCACAGACATAGGCAGCATTACCACGGGCAAGTTCGCTTTTTCACCCAGCCATTTTGCACCGCGCTCATCCTGATAAGATGCCACAACTACGGCCAGAATATCCCCCTGCTCGGCGCGCGTCAGCAGACTCGCTAAGTGGCCGCTAGTGGGAGCTAAACCCGGTTTTGGCTCTAAGTCTGCCACTTGCTCGATACCAATCCAGTTGAATAAGTATCTAAAGCTAGAGTGGTAAGCGATCACTTTTTTACCTTGTAATCCCTTAGCTTGCGCTTCCCAACGCGGGACTGCGGCTTGCCAGCGAGTGGTAAAATCTGCCAGTGACTGTTGATAATCTGCCGCGCCAGCAGGATCTAACTGAGTCAGCTTAGCACTCAGTGCCGTGGCGACTTTTAACAGTCGCGTCGGGTCAAAATGAATATGTGGATTGCCTTGAGCATGCACATCCCCCATGCTGCGATCGACACTGGCCAGCTTATCTAAGGTCTCGATTTGATCGGCTGCGAAAAATAAGCCTTGCTCAGTCGAGCGCACTTTTGCGTTTGCCGACTTCATCTGCAGCATAGGCAACCAACCCACTTCAAGATCGGCACCTGCGCACACCACAAGATCCGCCTGACGCATTTTAGCGATCAAACTCGGACGCGCCTGCACTTGGTGAGGGTCTTGTAATGCCGTCGTTGCCGAATAGATGCTAGCCGTTGGAGCAAGCTCCTTGGTCAATGCCGCATATTCAGGTTCACAGGCAAACACATTCAGCTCGGCATGGGCCAAACCAGTGTAAGTGACAGATAAGGCCACTGCGGCCAATTTAGCTAAATTAGAATTGATGCGCACCGTGAGCCCCCAGAGACATAATATATTGAATAGTGAAGATGTTATCGTCTTCTATTCCATCGAAGTTAGTACCCTTTTGATTGGTATACTGGAAACGAACCGTCGAGAAGTGGCTAGAATGCCAAGCCAAACTCACCTCAGATTCCTTCAACTTTTGCCCATGAAAATGATCGCCATGGAGCTCTTGCGTATCAGCTTCACCATAACGCACCCCTGCTGACCAGCTCGGCGTGAATTGGTACACACTGCTCAGATACCAACCTTGGTGGTAATCTTGGCTCGGTGCATCCTCAGGATGTAAATCGATAGGTGTAAAATCGCTCACGCGATAGTACTCACCGCTCACTGTGAGATTTTGATATTTGTAGTTACCGTTAGGCGCCCACTTATAAACAAAATCAGCACCATAGGTATTTTTACCTGTGTAAGATGCGGCATGGCTATGACCTTCGTGCTCATCACCATGGGCATGCTCATCTTCATGTTCCCCTTCTTCATGGGCAGTCACTTGGCCATTTTCGTTGCGCAAGTAACTCAACCCCGCTTGCCATGAGCTGTTATCACCTATGTCGCCACCAATTTTTGAGTACAAGGTATAAACGCCGACCTTCTTAAACTCACGCTCACCATGCTCATCGGCAGCACGTAAACTATCGCCTTTAAAGGCTTCAACGCCCATGGTCCAATACAAGTCCGTCGGCGCTACGTAGTTAAAACGTATACCGTCATCAAAATAATGTCCCCCTAAGAATGCACGGTAAACCACAGGACGGTCGGTGAAGGAATCAGTATGTAAATGTTGGTTATTGAGGTAACCAATGTCCGATAAGAAACGGCCACCACGGATAGAAAATCCCGCTGGCATCGCCATGGTTTGAATAAAGGCTTCTTCCAGATTCAGTTCAGTCTCACCGTCATGCATTTCAACTACTGCGGTGATTTTACCGTAAAACATATCATCGATATTGGCACTCATCGCCAGTTCAGTTTCACCTAAACCAAAGCCATCTGGACTCTCGGCTAATGGGCGCTCTCCCGTCTGATAATATCCATTTAGCACACCACTGATATTAGGGTTGGTCAAGCTCGAGTCTTCTGCAAATAAGCTAGGCGAAACGAGCGCACACGCCAAAGCCACCAAAGAAATTCGGGTATTTAAAACAGTCATGATATCTCCAAAATACAACTAGCACTCGACGACTGATATAAAGTCATCAAGAAATACAATAAGTTAAAATTTTAAGTTGATTTAGAGAGCGAAGGGAGGCGCACGACTGCGATAAACACTGACGTGTTCAAAAATAGAGGAAGGTAAAATAAATTCGACCACATCGAAATGCTGTATAGCTAAATTCAGCGTCAGCGGATGGGTCAATAAAATCTTGTTGAGTTGGTGCTGATGGAAGCACAGGGTACAGTGAGTCTTAGCGCCATCATCAAGATGGGTCACACTATGGGCTGAGGCTGCAAGAGACAGCAATATCAGTACGGCAGCAAGCCATATCGAAATTGTGCGTCTAATGTGACTTTTAAGTCTCACTCAGTCGTCCCCATAGTTAAAAAGTTGCATAAGTCTATGTCAGTGCCATAGCAAGTTGCAATAAGGTAATCGCTTTGCAAAAGGTTACAAGATATTTGAGGTACCCAGTCTTACCAATAACTCCTTGTATCAATAGCGGTAGGATCTTGCGAGAACTCAGGTAAAAAAACGCATTTAAGATTAGCTTAAGTGAGTGTAACTATAGTGTATTTAGTTTTTATGTCTGCGAGCACAATGACGAAATCAAGCTCGATATGGCTCCGTTTTATCCACCTAAAGGCAACTATTATGCTAGCATTTTTTCGTGAAAACTTAGGGCTTATCTTAGGGATAGTCATCTTCAGCGCGGTGATATTTGGTGGTATTTATTACGTTGAGCACTCCTTAACGAGCCAAGAACAAGTCGTGCAGTAAATAAAGACGCGGCTGCAGTTCGCCCTTTAAATCCTTTTAGTTGCATTTTGAGCGCCTGCTAAAGGCGCTCAAATGATGTTCGTCTCTGGAAAATTATATCGCTGATTTTCCGATCCATGACGAATCCACTTATTAGCCTAACGATACTTCTGTCTTTGATCGCTATCATCGACTTGCTCAGGCGCTTCAATGGTGATGACTTGATCCATAAAATGGCTCACAAACAACAACATCAACGAAAAAATCATTACAGGGATCGCAAAATACCGCACAGAGGCATCAAAGTAACTGTATCCCGCCGTAAACACACTCAAATAAAATCCTAATAACTTGAGTTTAGCCAATGTTGGACTGCGGCCTAACCAAGCCGCACAATGGGGGCAACGCACTTGAGCGTCGAAACCTTTGCCTCTTTGCTGGCTAATGTCACTAACCTTGATGTACTGATTACAATGGGAACACAACATGAAAACACGATTCCTAAATAACGATGCGCAAGTTTACCAGATACCGACTAGAGTTCGGCCTGTAAATACCCCAAATGTCGGAAAAAGCAGATAAAGCACCGCACTCAAGGTTAAGCTCAAATCAACCCTTCCCAAAAAGTTTAATTCTAAGGGCTATTTCACTCGCAGATATTTTACAGTAAATCCGGCAACATCTATCATACTCAGACATATTTCTACTTAAGATCACTCCTATGCACCGCTACCTCGCTCTCGTGTTTGCCCTGCTAATACCACTACTGAGCCTTTCATCCCAAGCGCAAACTGAACCTGTCGCTGCAACCGAAAGCCCATCCAGCACTCCTGTAACGCTCAAGGCAGAACTGGCAATGCTGCAACAGGCTATCGATACGGATATACGTAAACTAAAAAATGCCAAAGGCGAATTGAAGACAATTGTTGAATATCGAATTCAAAACAAAACCTTACAGTTACGTAATAAGATTAAAGATCTGCTCGAAGCAACACCAATCGACAAAGCTTTTCTGCAGCCATTAATCCAAGGACAACTTAACTACATCCAACAAATTGATGCTTATATCGATGACAACATTAGTAAATTAGAACAGCAATTAGGTTCGAGCACAGATGATGCGACTCTGCTGGAAATATCAAAGCGCGAATTAGAAAAAGACACCTATTACAAGCAACAACTCGAGACGCTCACTTGGCTCGAACAAGTTGGCCAAGATATTAGCGAAGCACAAAAATCACTGATGCAAATTTTAGTAGCTCGTGCCGATACGCTAGAAAGTTTAGTGACTTATACCCAGCAGCAACTACAAGCAGCAATCGATACCGCAACCAATGCAGGTAAAGATGTCACTTCGGCGCAAACCAGCCACGTAATGATGCTAAAGGAACGCTTAGCACAAAATAGTCAGAGCTTAAATATCGACATCAGCCTACTCGACGCCTTAGGCCATGATACCGCCGCGCTGAAAAAGACACTCTTTAGTGTTTCAGGTGATATCACTCAAGATGTGTTGAACTTTGATGTGGCATCAAGTCTCGTTGAGCAGTGGCTAAATACGGCACAAGAACAAGCGATTAATCACGGCCCAACCGTCGTGTTTAAGTTATTTGTTTTCTGTTTGATCTTGTTTATTGCGGGTCTCGCCGGCAAGTTAGCCAAACAGATAGTGAAAAATACCGTTAGCAATTCTAAGTTGAATTTAAGTAAGTTATTACAAGACTTCTTCACCTCGCTATCAGGTAAAGCCGTCTTTACTATCGGGCTGTTAATCGCCCTTTCACAGCTTGGGATCGAACTTGGTCCCTTGCTCGCAGGCTTTGGTATCGCGGGTGTTATTATTGGTTTTGCCCTGCAAGATACCCTGTCGAATTTCGCCTCAGGCATGATGATCTTAATTTACCGCCCCTATGATGTGGGCGATTTGATCAACGCCGCTGGCGTCACCGGACGCGTCAGTCACATGAGCCTTGTCTCCACCACGATTAAAACCATGGATAACCAACGTCTTATTATTCCTAATAATAAGATTTGGGGTGACACAATTAACAACATCACAGCTGAGCATCAACGTCGAGTCGATATGACCTTTGGGATCAGTTATAGCGACAGCATCGAACAGGCTGAAGCGATTCTCAAGTCCATCGTCGAAGCGCATCCTAAGGTACAACCATTGCCAGAACCGACGATTAAACTACATCTATTGAGCGAATCTTCGGTCGACTTTATTGTCCGCCCTTGGGCAAAACCGGAAGATTACTGGGAAGTGTATTGGGACATTACCCGCGAAGTGAAAATGCGCTTTGACGCCGAAGGGATCAGTATTCCCTTCCCACAGCGTGATGTGCATATCTATCAAACCACGAAATCACCGCTTTAAACCAGCGTTAAACGAGAGAAGAAGGGCGTTGCAATGAGCTCGCCCTTATTTTTATCTCTGGCCTATAAATCTCTGCATCAAGTGTTAGCCTAAGCCGACTATCTCACCTTGCGCATCAATATCAATTTTTAAGTAACCCGGTTTCAGCCCAAGTCCTGGCATAGTCATCACATTCCCCACCAAGGCGGTGATAAACCCCGCACCAGCATGCAAGACGAAACCCCGCACTGGGATCTCAAAGTCCTGAGGAACGCCCTTTAAGCTAGGATCGTGACTAATTGATAACGGCGTTTTGGCCATACACAGGGGCAAATGTCCATAACCTAATACGGTCAGCTGCTGCGCCTGTTGTTTGGCCTCGATAGAAAGGCTAACGCCCGCTGCGCCATACCCCACCTCGGCTAAAGTGGATAACTTAGCCTCCAATGAGGCTTCATCTGAATATAACAGCTTGAACTGACTCTCGGTTTCAGCGGCGCGAACCACAGTCTGCGCTAAGGCGACAGCGCCAGCCTCCCCCTGGCTAAAAGCATCGCTGACCTCACAGCCAAAGGCGCTGCTCGCGTTGACGGCTTCAGTTAGCCATTGCAACTCGGCATCAGTGTCAGTGGCGAAACGGTTAATGGCAACCACCACAGGAATACCATAGCGAGCCACATTATTGATATGCCAGTTTAAATTTGCAAAGCCTGCTTCGAGTCGAGCCTGATCTGGTAGATTGATATCTGACTCAGACACTAAACCACTATTGGCCTTCAGCGCTTTTAAAGTAGTGACCAGCACAGCGGCAGCGGGCACCTGACCCGATTGACGCACCTTGATATTACAGAACTTTTCAAAGCCCATATCTGAGCCAAAACCAGCTTCAGTCACCACAAAATCCGCCAGTCTGAGGGCGATGTCATCGGCAATAATGGATGAATTACCGTGGGCAATATTGGCAAAGGGTCCCGCATGGATCAGGCAAGGTGAACCATTTAAGGTCTGCATTAACGTCGGCTTTATCGCATCCGCCATGATGGCCGTCATCGCGCCAGCGACACCTAAGTCTTCGGCTGTGATCACTTGCCCTTGAGTATTTAACGCCAGCACTAGACGACCGATCCGTACCCGCATATCCGCCAAATTATGACTTAAGGCTAAAATCGCCATTAACTCAGAGGCGGCGGTGATATCAAAACTGGAGGCGTACTCTGGGCCATTATTATCGCCTAAGCCCACCTGGATTTGCCTAAGACAGCGATCGTTGTGATCGACCACTCGGTGCCAACGGATCTCTCTAGGATCGATATTCAAAAACGCTTGCCCAGATTGCGCCTCAAATTCCGCCTTACCTAAGCGCGCTTCATGAAATAGCCGCGCCGCAATCGCCGCAGCCCCTAAATTGTGGGCACTGCTCACGGCATGAATATCACCCGTGAGATGCAAATTCATCTCCTGCATGGGCACCACTTGCGCATAACCGCCACCCGCAGCGCCACCTTTCACCCCAAATACAGGCCCCATGCTGGGCTGGCGAATACAGGCACAGGCCTTTTTGCCTATGGCATTTAACGATTGCGTTAAGCCAATGCTAGTCACCGTTTTACCTTCACCGTGTGGCGTAGGCGTGACTGCGGTGACGATAATCAATTTGCCTTTGCGCTGCCCAGCCAAACGCTGCAACACACTGAGCTCGACCTTGGCTTTAGTGTGACCAAATTGCATCATCTCTTCGGGTAATAGACCTAAGTCGGCGCCCAGTTCATTAATGTCTTTTAGGCTAGCGCGATTCGAAATATCCATATCTGTCAGCATGCGTCGGTTTCTCCCTTTCAGATACGCTCTGGTTTAGAATGAGAGTTCAACTAACAACACTCATTGAATAGGGCCGGATATTAGGCGATTGGCTTAAAGTTATATAGCCATCGAAAGGGTTAATGAGCAATTCCTTAATCTGCATCAAATAATCGGCCCTGCGTCCGAGCGGATAAAGAGTGCCGTTGCCTCAAATGAGATCAAGCTCGACGCCAGCAATGGTTCAGTATCTGGTAGGCATCTATGGGTCACAGCGTACCTTGATTTTTGTTTCTCAAAAGCAACAGCCATAAACAACAACGGCACCAGAAGGCGCCGTTGTTGTATGCATTATTGAGTGCGATTTAAAACTGCACATCGCCACTTAAATGCGGGCGACGGCCTTTGCTATCACGTAATTCAAATACCATATTATCGGTGTTCTGCTCATAGCCAAACCCGACATCGGCAGGCATTAGCAGTGGCAATTTAAAAGTCACATCCACGGTAAATGGACGATCGCCAATGCTTGGCATCAACTCCGCCAAACAACGGGCCTTAGACCACATACCATGGGCGAGCACGCGATCAAAACCAAAACGCTTTGAGAGCACAGGATGCAAGTGGATCAGGTTATAGTCACCAGACGCCTTAGCATAACGACGGCCTAAATCTTCACTCAAGCGCCAGCTTTGCGGCGTTTCCCACGCCATATCAATGGCTTTAGGTGGACGAACCCGGCGTCCAGCAACATCGATACGATATAAATAGGTGGATAGCGATTCCCAAACGAGTTCTTCACCCACAAACGCCTTAGACACAAATTCAAACTCTAAGCCGGAATCAGTCTCACGGCTCGTAGTCAAAGCGCACTCGAGGGAGAAAGTCTCGTCAACCGTCACTGGGCGATACACTTGAATGCGGTTCTTAAGGTGGATCATCCCAAGCAGCGGGAAAGTGATGCCATCGTGGGTAAAAATCACCGCATGCAGGCGAAATGCCATCACATAGAGATAGGTTGGCGGCAGCACTTTACCGTCAAATTGAAAACCACACACCTGCGCGTATTGGCTTACTTTAGTTTCAGACACAGTCACATGTGGCGCGGTCACCTTAATATGGGGCAGCGGTTGCTGATCCCAACCCGGCTTACGGCCAAAGAAGATCTTGCGATAAAGAGAAAACAGCGACGGCATCGCGTTCAATTCAACACAATATGCATTATTCAAGTCTGAGTACCTTTTAATTAACTATCCCTTGGCACATAAATACATTGCCATAAATTACCCCGTACAGACGAGTAAGGTCTGCTCAATCAAGTTGATAACGAGTGTAAAACAGGCAGTGCTGCGTCTTAATAAGGGCTGATGCTGACTCTCCGAATGGACAACTATACCCAAACAACCTGAAAATGCAGGATTCAGCGGGAATTTAACGCACTTTAGGCAAGGCCCTTTATTGCTCCTGCATAAATGGCATTCACGCCATCCATGGCGATTGCGGTTATTTGCGGACCTAGTGGACTAAGTTCAAAATAACCAACACAGCATAAAGTGCGTTAAAACCCGCCGGGACGGAGTGCCTAGGGCACTTCACTTCCGTGTTGCATCAATTCAAAAGGTGGCCGACATTCTGTCATTGATACGCCTTGAATTGAAGCAACCTAGGCGCTCTGAAACTCGTATCTTCAGGTCGCTTGGGTATATAGAGTCAGGTTTGGCGAAAACGGCGTGATTATAACCCAGAGCACTGAGTTCTGTGTATCCCTAAGTTTAGTAGGAATAATTACTACTAATAAAATCAATATATTAAAAATTAACGATGCAAATTTATCCACCTCAACTCGGCAATAACATCTCCAGAGTGCGAAAAATTTACGACTGTGCCACACTATCGTTCCACTCTCTTTAACCTAGTTATCACGTGCAAGATAAGAATTTTGATAAGCTCGCGCAAAAATTTGCGAAAAACATCTATGGTACGCCCAAGGGCGAAATTCGTGCCGCAGTGCTATGGCGCGACCTCGTCCCCGCGCTGGCAAAACTGGGGGATAAAAAACTCAGAGTATTAGATGCGGGCGGTGGTTTTGGTTATTTTAGCCAAAGATTAGCGCGCCTCGGCCACGAAGTTGTACTCTGCGATATCTCTGCTGAGATGCTGGCTCAAGCCAAAGAACAAATTGATGCCTCCCATGAACCATTAGCTATCCAGCTTATCCATGCGCCTATCCAAGCATTATCGGTCGATAACCATGGTTATTTCGATATCATACTGTGTCATGCGGTCGTTGAATGGTTAACGGATGCTAAGCCAACTGTAGCGGGTTTACTTACTATGCTAAAACTCGGCGGATTATTCTCTTTGATGTTTTACAACAAAGAAGCCATGCGCTTTCATGCTTTAGTGTCGGGCAATTTCGATTACGTCGCAGCTGATTTAAAAGTGAAGAAGAAAGTGCGACTAACTCCCACTCATCCGCTTTATATTCAAGAAGTTAAAGATTGGTTTAGCGAGTGGCGAATGTCGCTCATCAGCCAGTCTGGCGTGCGTGTAATCCACGACTATTTGAAAAAGAGTCAGCCCGCGGATTTCGACTATCACAAGCTGCTACAAATGGAGCTGGAGTACTCGCAACGCGAACCCTATATTTCCCTCGGCCGATATGTGCACTTTTTAGGGCAAAGCTCTGCAGTGTGAGCGCGCGTCGTTACAAACGCGCTGCCTAAACGATTACTGACAAGTCTGTTTCCAGCAGGCGCTAACTTTGGCGCCTGCTTGTTCTAGCAATTGCACCACGCTTTTATCCCCCACCACATGGCCAGCACCAACCACCACAAACAAAGGTGAAGTCACGTCAGTCGAGCCCATTAATTTTATAATGCCATCGGCCATCACATGGTTTCGCTGCCAGAGGATTTTCTCTAGCATTTTAGTGTCGCCCTCGCCGCCCATTTGCTCCTGCATTATGGCATCAAGCTCAGTTTCATTACCTGAACGCCAAGCCGTTATTAACGATAAAAGCTCCGCATCCGATGCGCTAATCACCTCACGCACCATAGACCACTGCTCTTGACTATTAAAAGACGCTAACAATTGAAATTGTGACTCGGCGGTTTCCAACGGATACACAGGCAAAGTCGCATATCGAGCCATCAACTGCATATCAACGCCATAATCCGTGCTGTAACCTAAGTCGTTATAACGCAATAAGTTAACTTGAGTAGCCTGCAGCCAAGGGGCGAAAGATTGAATCGACTGGCAAACATTTGCCGTGGCCGCGCAATAGGGCGTCATGCTCTCGACCGTTTGCTTATCTCGGCTCTGCCAATCTAAACCCTTAGTTTTATCGGCGCGACCGTATTGTTGCAGTAAGGCTGTGCTATCGACTTTATTGATATCGACTTCTACGACTAAGCCCTTAGCTTTACCCAACGCGGTTTCAATTTGGGTGGGTAAAGGATAAAAATCGGCACGTCCAATATGAATCGAACCCAGTAAATACGCACTCTTGCCTTGCCATTGCACTTGATAAAATGGTGGTTTATCAGTTTCTGCACCCGCCACTTTTGTGCTCAAACCCGCTAACGCCATAAAACAGATTGATGCAATTAGTCGCCATTGGCTTGTTGCCATATCCTTTGCCCCTTATAATTCCTGCAAATTTTGCAATGAGACGCTGTTATGCCACATACCAAGGTTATAGAGCAACTGAAAGAAAATCTTCAAATCGCCTATCGCCAAGCCATAGACGCCGACGCTAAGTTAGATGAGCTAAAGAAAGCTGGCCATGGAAACTTCACCAGCATATTCACGGCAGAACAAGGTTTTATCGCTTCGAGTAATCGCTTTCTGCCCTATGTGCAAGAGTTGGTCGATGACTTAACTCGCATGGAAGAACATCAAACGCTCGATCCTAAAGAACTCGAAACCTATGTGCGTCAGTTAGGCGCATTACTGCAAACATTGCAGGCCTTTAAGAAGCAAAGCTAAACCGAGATTAGGGGCTGAAACTCATCTTAGATTTCAGCTCTTTCCATAGCATATCTAATCAAGCCCACCAACACAGATAGATAGCACTAAGCTTCCCCAAAACTGTCATCATTTTGTCATTTCTAAGTCATAGACTCCGCTCACATAGACGAAGGGGCTGACGTAATGACAAGTTTAGATCTGGCTAAAGAGCTCGATAAAATAATCTCTAAAGCGGCAATCAGTCCCTTATTTCAGCCAATTTTCAATATATTAGAACATAAAATTCATGGTTTTGAGGCGTTAAGCCGTGGCCCAGAACACAGCCCGTTATACTCCCCAGTCCCGCTATTTCAGACCGCCGAACATCAAGGTAAATTAAGCGAGCTAGAAACCCTTTGTCGCCGTATTTCACTCGAGCAATTTAAGTTGCGTCAGTTTCAAGGCAAGCTGTTTATCAATATCTCGCCCAAGGCATTATTAGATCCTGCCCACCCTAAGGGCATGACCTTACAACTGCTACAACAACTCGGCATAGCGCCATCACAGGTTGTGATTGAACTTTCAGAGCAATATCCCGCCGATGATATCGATTTACTCAAATCCTGCTTGAATCACTATCGTAGCCAAGGTTTTTTAACAGCGATCGATGACTTAGGTGCAGGTTATTCGGGTCTGAGACTCTGGTCAGAATTGTCACCCGACTATGTCAAAATCGACCGTCACTTTATCCATCAGATTGATTCGACTCCCGTCAAACAGGAATTTGTCCGCTCGATTGTGGAGTTATGCCAAAGCTTAACCTGCAAAGTGATAGCCGAAGGAATTGAAACGCAAGAGGAATTAGCCGTACTCAAACAACTGGGTATCGTCTATTGCCAAGGCTACTTACTCGGTCGTCCAGAAGTGCTCCCCTGCCGCGCGATGAAAGCGACCTTAGTGCCAAGCAATACTCAAATTCAACCTAGATACAGCGAATCGGCCGAGAGCCTGTGCACGAGCGCCATAACCGTAGTGCCCACACTTAAACTCAAATTTTTAAGTGACACCTTTATCTCGCAACCTGCATTACAGGCGGTTGTAGTGGTCGATAACCAGTTGCCACTCGGTATTATCAGCCGCGCGACCTTACTTGAACTCTTCAGCACACCCTATGGTCGCGCCTTACATGAAAATCATGCTGTGAGTGAAGTAATGGACCCGCAAGTCATCCAGATTGAGGCCAACGAACCGTTATCCACCGTAAGTCAATTACTGACCTCAGAGAGTGCTAATACGGTAGCGCAACAGTTCATTATCCTTCGCCGTGGTAAACTACTCGGCATAGGCCATACCAAGGATTTGCTACAAAGGATCACAGAGCACAGAATTAAGATGGCGCGCCATGCGAATCCTCTTACAGACTTGCCGGGTAATGTGCCCATTCAAGAGGAATTAAAACGCCTTAAGATCCAAAAGAAACATTTTTATCTAGCCTATTTTGATCTGTGTAACTTTAAGCCCTATAACGATATTTATGGATTTTGCCGTGGCGATGAAGTGATTTGTGAAGTGGCGAATCTGTTACTGAAGTATAAAAGCGACAATTGCTTTGTTGGCCATGTCGGCGGCGATGACTTTGTAATTATCAGCACCTGTGAGCATATGATCAGCCGTTGCCAGCGAATTCTAGCGGATTTTGAAACCCATAAGCATTTGTTTTATAGCGCCGAGCACTGGCAGGCCCAAGAAATGCTCGCCGACGATAGAAAAGGTGAAGCCTGTTACCATCAATTGATCAGTCTGTGTGTAGGCATTTTACCACCAGCACTCACCTTTAACGCCCATGAACATAGTCTATCTACCTTAAGCGCTAGGGCAAAAAAACAGGCAAAATCCGCAAATAACGGATTTTACCTGTTAGAAAATCATCTAATTATCGGCACTCAGGCACTAACGGCATAGCTAAACAACTTAAATCCTCAGCATTAGCAACCGATATGAGTCATTAAAGTTGTGGGGCAATCGTCTTCTTTAACCACTCGGTTAACATTTTGGTTTCATACATAAAAGGTTTATCATTTAAAGATTGGATCCCATCCATGAACCCCATATTCGACAGTTTTTCATCGCCCGCGATAATCACTTTATCGTTTTCCATGACTTGATAAGAAAAAGTCATACGCGGCGGATAAATGTCTTTGATAATGCGTAAATCATTGGCGGTCGCACCAAATGTTGGACGCATATCACCCGCAAGATCAACATCGGTAATGGTCATTTCAAGCTTTTGATTTGGCTTTAAAATCTTCGCGGCTTCTTTATTGATGTTTTCAGTTAAGGTCTCAAATAAGCGCTTCTCATAACGGGATTGGAGCTCCCCTGATGATTTTATATCGCGATAATCTTTAGGACTTTGCCAAACAATTTTAACCACACCATCTTCGGTGACGGGATCCACAGGCGCTTCATCGGCCGCCCAAGCCGCACTGCAACTTAATACACCTGCGAGTAAAAGGGACTGAATTTTCATGTTTGCCTCCAAGGCCTAAATAACTTTCTTGAGAACTACAGTACAAAATCTAACCTGAACTAGAGCTTAACGCAAAACTGATATAAGTACAGCAAATGTGCCGTAAGCTTTTGTATAATTAAGTAAATATTATTTAACCACCACAACCAATACGTATCTTTTTGTATCGGAATTGCACCAAGTAAGTGCATAGTTATCAATTTGTGAACATTTCACGCGCATAACGACAAAAAAAGCGTTATCCTTCCGCTATTGTTTACATTGCCCACTTAATAAAAAATGAAATTCCCTGTTGTACCTGTGTTCATTCTTATCCTGTTTACCTGCGTCGTAAGTGCGATTTGGTTTATCTCCCCGAGTGACAAAAATACTGGCCCTAAAACTTGGTCAGCCTTTATCTACAACCATGGCTATGATTCAGGAAAGTATAAAAAAACCGATAACTTTGACAGCTATAATACTTGCCGCGATTTTGCACGCGAACAATCTGCCTTCTACGACAATGTGCCTTGGGAATGTGGATCTATGTGCCAGTTCGATACTCGTAAGCAAGGATTTCAATGCGAAGAAATGAAGAATGAGCACTAACTAACCATTCAGCATAGGTTCAATATTTATACAATAAACTCCGCTCCTCACAGTACAACTCGTTTTCTTTACCGTCTAAGGATGCACGATTTAGAACTAACGTGTTAAACGTAATTTTTAACTTGGAGCTTACCTATGAACCTAAAAACGGCTTATCTATTCAACCCATATTCACGAAAACTCGCTTTATTGGCACTGCTGACAATCGGAACTAGCGTAAGTATTTCAAGCCAAGCTGCGCCATTGACCATCAGCCAGCAACAGGCAGTTAACACTCATTTGAGCAAATTGGCTCAGATGCAAAATGCGGCTGAACATCAAATGACAGAGCAGCTTAAGCAAGATTTTAGTCAACAATTAACCGCGCAAGAACATGAGTTTATGAGCGACATCTGCCCTAAATACGGCATGACCTTCGATGTCACTACCAACGCTTGCTTACGCTCATAAGGTATTGCCAAGACTAAAATGGAAAACGGGCACTCAGCTCAGGGTATTGCCGCTTTAAATCCTTGGGCTTAGTGCTAAATTTTTTCCCCACGGGCGTCGCCTTGCCCGATGGCATAAAGGGCAGTTCCTCACCAGTTCTATCTTCGTATAATTGCCCTGCGATAAGGTCGTATTCATCTACAAAAGGGTAAGCATAGGCATCTCGCTCTGGCCAAGCGACTAAACGTGCTAGGGTGTCAGGCTGATTAACCACACCTTCGAAAATTTCTTTACCAAGTGAAATCAAAAAACACCTAAACTCGGCAAAAGCATATTCAGAATCACAGCCCGTAATAATGTAAGCCGCCCCCCAAACAGACCACAAATAACTACGGCGCATCTGCTGACCAAAGATTTTATCGAAAGCTTTTAACTCTTCATTACTCAATTCGGCAAGTTTCTGCTTCAGTGCTTGAGTCAAAGACTCCTGTGATTGCGCAGCTTCCGTTCGCGTGACTAACCCCCAAAACTCAACTTCTGTCATAAACGTCACCTATTAGAGCCTCTAGCAAAAAGGCATATTCTACACGATATTACGGTTATACTGGACTCGGATTAGGGCATTTCCTACACTTGCTCATCTTCTACGCTACCTGTCTACACATACATTTATGCCTAAACGTCTTATACTACTGATCACGTTATATTGCCTCTTCAGCATTGCTGCACTTTGGCGTACTGTGATGACTCAATCCCTTGATGTATTCACCCTAGGTGTCCTCCCCGTGCTCGTTGGCATACTCATACGCGCGCCGTGGTCTAGCTTAGTGTTGAAAATTTATATTGGCATGCAAACCTTAGGATTCTCGGCACTGGGGATTACAGCAATTATTGCCTATCGCATTACCCCTGAGGATGTAAAAGTGGTTGTTTCTGGCCACAACATTCCTATGTTGCCACTCACAGTGAGCATTATTGTTATTTTACTCGTGCAGTATTGGATCGCATTTTCTAAGGTCACGAGACACTATTTGACCCGCCAAACTCAGTAATGGACTTTGTTGCTAAGCTGTTATCAATAGCGTAGCTTAGCGACCCAGTAAAATACTTACGACTCTTAACTTGAAGTAGACTATGAGCCATTTATCGCCCAGCGAACTTTCCATTCTTTTAGTAGAACCTTCAGAGACACAGCGTCGAATTATTATTCAGCGCTTACAACAAGAAGGCATTCTCAGCATTCAAACCGCAGAAAACATAGAAGCGGCTAAAGATATTATTGCTCGCCATAAACCTGACCTTATTGCGAGCGCCATGCATTTCGATGATGGCACTGCCATCGATCTCTTGGGCTACTTAAGGGCCAACGCTGACTGCAAAGATATCCAATTTATGCTGGTCTCGAGTGAGTGCCGCCGTGAGCAACTTGAAATATTCCGCCAATCGGGTGTAGTAGCGATTCTACCTAAACCCTTCAGTGCCGACCATTTAGGTACAGCATTGAATGCCACGATTGATTTACTCAGCCACGATGAACTCGACCTGAGTAATTTCGATGTACAAGATGTACGTGTATTAGTGGTCGATGATAGCCGTATGGCAAGAAACGTCATTAAACGTACGATTGGTAACTTAGGGATGAAGCTAATTACCGAGGCCGAGGATGGCGCGCAAGCCATAGCGTTAATGAAACACAATATGTTCGACTTAGTGATCACTGATTACAATATGCCGAGTGTAGATGGGCTAGCTTTGACACAATTTATCCGCAATGAAAGCCAACAATCACACATTCCCATCTTGATGGTGTCTTCCGAAGCCAACGATACCCACCTCAGCAATGTGTCCCAAGCGGGTGTAAATGCCTTATGTGACAAACCCTTTGAACCCAAACTTGTTAAAAAATTACTCTATCAACTGTTAGAAGAATAAAACTTAAGTCACGAACTGAGTAAATATTCTGCGCTTTACTGAACATCCTGCTGCACGCTAGACGCAAAAGGCTTTCCAAGTGTTAAACCTTATGGCATGTTAGGCACGCTTATTTCAAATAAATCTACGGAAAGAAGAGACAATAAAAATGAACAAAACTGAACTAATCGCCAAAATTGCAGAAAATGCCGATCTAACGAAAGTAGAAGCAGCACGCGCATTGAAGTCTTTTGAAGCAGCTATTACCGAATCAATGAAAAATGGTGACAAAATCTCCATCGTAGGTTTCGGTTCTTTTGAAACAGCGACTCGTGCCGCTCGCACTGGCCGTAACCCACAAACGGGTAAAGAAATTCAAATTGCTGAAGCGACAGTGCCTAAGTTTAAAGCGGGTAAAACCCTACGTGACAGCGTAAACTAAGTTATAAAATTCAATACAACGCCTCCATTGTGAGGCGTTTTTTTTTGCCCAATCCCAGTGAAGCACTGAATATTTTTTGCACAACAAAAGTGCGCCTCTGCCCCACAAACTGGCAAATAAAAACATTTCATTAACATTGCGAGTTATAACACCTTGTTTTACATGACATTGTAATAGTGGCATGTGATTAGCAAATCCTTCCTTAGAAAAAACCAAGATGCACTAATGGACACAGCTGACTTTGAGTGTGCCAATGGTGAATCGATAAATAAGTCAATCGAGGGGATGAGCATGAAGAAATCACTGTACAGCGTTTTGGCCTTATCGACGGGAATGTTACTGGCAGGCAACGCCTTTGCAGCCGTATCAGGCAACATTGGCGGTACCTCTAATTATCTATGGCGCGGTGCGACCCAAACTAAAGATGCGGTCGCAATCCAAGGTGGCCTTGACTACAGCCACGATTCTGGATTTTATGCGGGAACTTGGGCATCGAATGTGGATTTTGGTGATGATACTAGCTACGAGCTTGATCTATATGCAGGTTATGGCGGCAGTATTACCGAAGACATCAGCTACGACTTTGGCTATCTCTACTACGCCTATCCAGACGCACCAGGCAGTATTGATTTTGGTGAGCTCCATGCTGCTGTCACGTGGAAATGGCTCGAACTTGCTTACTCCCAAGTCATCAATGCCGGTGACGATCTGGCCGCCGATCCTTTAGATAATAAAGATCTCAGTTATCTTGCCGCGACGGTATCCGTTCCTCTCACTGAAAAGCTGAGTTTATCAGTGCACTATGGTTACTCAAACGGTGATGTCGTCCAATCCTGGTTTGGCGAAGATAATTATGCCGACTATAACGTGACTCTCAGTGCAGATACCAGCATAGGCACAGTGTCATTTATGGTCTCAGATACCGATCTCACCGATGATGATGCCAAACTAGTACTCGGATATTCCTACAGTTTTGATCTATAGGCTCTAAGCATAACAAAACGCCACCTTAAAAAGTGGCGTCGTTTTATCACAATCACCTACTAGGCAATAATTGACCTGTTCGTTTTACGGGCCGCAACCATTTTCTCGATATACTCAACAATGGGCTCAGTCACTGAAATCCCTGTTGTTTGCTCAATCCCTTCAATGCCAGGCGCCGAATTAACCTCAAGGATCAGTGGACCACGGTTAGAACGTAAAATATCTACTCCCGCGACAACCAATCCCATCGCCTTCACAGCGGCAATAGCCATTTTACGCTCAACAGAGGTGATTTTTACCACCTCACCACAACCACCTAAATGCAGATTAGAGCGGAAATCGCCCTCGGGACCTTGACGCTTCATCGAAGCAACAACCTTGTCACCGACAACAAAACAACGAATATCACTACCATTGGATTCTTTAATGTATTCCTGTACTAAGATATTCGCTTTGAGCCCCAAGAATGCTTCAATCACGCTCTCAGCAGCCGTTTTAGTTTCAGCGAGTACGACACCAATCCCTTGAGTGCCTTCGAGTAATTTAATGACTAACGGAGCGCCGCCCACCATATTGATGAGATCTGGGATATCATTTGGCTTATTGGCAAAACCCGTCACTGGCATGCCAATCCCTTTGCGGGAAAGTAGTTGCAGTGCCCGCAATTTGTCCCGCGAACGCGCAATGGAGATTGAATCATTCGCGGCATATACACCCATCATTTCAAACTGACGTACAACGGCACAACCATAAAAAGTCACGCTAGCATGAATACGCGGAATGATGGCATCAAACCCAACTAATTCAGTACCTTCATAATGAATGCTAGGTTTAATAGAATTAATATTCATGTAGCAATTCAGCGTATTGATCACGACCGCTTCATGTCCACGACTTTGGCAAGCCGCGACTAAGCGTTGTGTTGAATACAACTGGGGGAATTGGGATAAAATACCTATTTTCATTGCTGAGTGACCAACTTAAGCATGAGTGAATAAACCGTTCTGCGGCACCAAAAGCACAGCGACAGAAAAAGGGGCTGATATTTGTCTATTGCTCAGTGTAAAGCAAGAAAATATTCCTCACCAGACGAAATCATTATGCTAATGAAATACTTCAAGACCTATCACATTCGGAACTCGTTTAAATTAACAGCGGCAAAATATACTTAGCCTCAAACTCCGTTGCATCTAAGGGACGAGAAAATAAATAACCTTGTAATACAGTACAATGGCGAGAAGTACAAAACTCAGCCTGCTCAATTGTTTCAACGCCCTCAGCTACTGATATGACATTAAACCCATGGGCGAAGTTAAGTAATGCAGCGAGTAAACGAGTGTCTTTCTCATCCTTATCATAGGAAGCGACAAAGCTTTTATCGATTTTCAGCACGCTAATGGGAAACAATTTGATATGTTCTAAGGACGAAAAACCCGTCCCAAAATCATCGAGGGCAAAACGCACCCCTAACTCGGCGATTCTATCGAGCATTTTGGCATGTTCATGGGGATCTTCAATAAGGCAATTTTCAGTAATTTCAAGCTCTAATGCTACAGCAGGAAGTCCTGTCTTAGTCAGCGTACTCGCTATTTTATCAAACAGGTTCTCATTTCCAATTTGCGATGCAGACAGGTTAACGGCAATGGTGAATTCTTTCCCTGTTGGCTGTAATTGGGTTAGCCAACTCAATGCCTGTGTACAGGCTTGCTCAAGTACCCAGTCATCAATGTCCTCCATTAATCCGATCTCTTCGGCTATGGGTAAAAACTGATCTGGGGCGATAATATCATCCACAGGATGCTGCCAACGGACGAGGGCTTCCATCCCCACCAGCTGATGGGTTTTCGCATTCACTTGCGCTTGATAATGAACCTTAAATTCATTTCTTTTTAAGGCAGTACGCAAACTCGACTCGATATGATTACGGTAACGTACCTCTTTATCTAAAGCTTCTGAGTAGAACTGAATCTGGTTTCGGCCCATTTTTTTAGCGCGATACATGGCAATATCGGCACATTTCATCAGCTCAGAACTATTCGAAGCCGCTTCATTATAAAAAGCCACACCGATACTGGCACCAATAAGCACATCGTTATCACCGAGACAAAATACGTCCTCAAACACTTTGAGCAATCGATTAGCCACAATCATAGGGAAATATTTATAATCATTATCAGTGACTAGCACGACAAATTCGTCCCCACCTAAACGGGCAATAATGTCGCCATCTCGTAGTACTTCACTTAATCGAGCGGCTACTTTAACTAAAAGAATATCCCCCGTCTGATGGCCTAGAGTGTCATTGATCGCTTTAAAATCATCTAAATCGAGCAAGATAACGGCTAAATAGTCGTGACAACGTTTGGCCCTTGCTATCGCTCGATTAAGACAAAGTTCAAAACCATAGCGATTAACCAACTTAGTCAACGAATCGTGTTCAGCTAGCTCTTTTAGTTTTTGGTGACTATTACGTAACGCCAACGCCATTGAAGATCTTTGTTTCGCATAACGAATTGCACGGGTTAGTATCCGCGAGTTGACCTCATCTTTAAGCAAGAAGTCCTGTGCCCCTAGTTCAATACAGCGCTGAGCCAGTTTCTCATCTTCATAGCGACTCAGCATAACGACTACGGTCTGGTCTTGCGTCATGGCATTAAGCTTGATCAACACTTCTAAGCCATTAGCATCGGGTAATAAATAATCCAATAGAATACCGTCAAAATGACGTTCTAATGCGAGATTTAAACCATCAAATGCACAATTTGCTTCGACCACATTAAAAGTCAACTTTGACTGTCTGAGTGCTCGGATGATCGCAGTTCTATCAACTTCATCATCATCGATCAGTAGTAAATCCATATACTCACCTTATGCGGATGGGAGCTCCACTATTCGCCAATAACCTTCAAGCATATTAAAAATATTGTTAAAACCGTCTTTCATATCAGTTTTAACCATGTAACCAGCCACATGATGGCTATAGGCTTTCATCCTATCTTCATCGGTACTCGACGTGGTGAGCATAAAAACGACAGACGAAGAAAGAGAAGGATCTGAACGTATTCGCTCAAGGAACTCAAACCCATTCATTCTTGGCATATTAAGATCCAGCAAAATAAGATACGGACCTTTGATCGTGTCTAAACTCGTTAGAATAGTTAATGCTTCGATCCCATCCCGAGCACGCACTAAGGGATTGAGTAACCTCAATTGTCTCATCGCCCGCTGCACGGCCATGTAATCCACGTCATCATCATCAACCAATAAAATGGTGACCTGTTGATAGTGATTTGCTGCGCTCATAGAAGCTCCTTTTTCACTATTTTCTTAGGCCAACTAAAGCAAAAACAACAACCTCGGCCCTGCGATTTGAGCTGAATCTCTCCACCTAAACTTTCAACCGTTTTCCTCACAAGTGATAAGCCTAAACCACTGCCTTCAACTTCATCCCTTGGTTTAAGTGTTTGAAACATCTCGAAGACTTTTTCATGATATGAGCTTGATATCCCCGGACCATCATCTATCACACTGAATCGATACTGCTGATCAACCGCATCACATGAAACCGTAATCACACCTGTACCTAAGTCATGGTGTTTTATGGCGTTACTGATTAAATTTCGTATAACTAATTCCAACAATGGTCTTACGGTATAAAAATTCGGAAATTCACCTTTTAGTACTAATTCAAATCCCTGTGGCGGCGCGACGAGCGCGAACATGTCTTCAACCAGTTGCCGACTTTTCACTTCAGTGGTTTCTGTATCGACACGACCAATCCGAGAAAACATCAATAGTCCATCGAGTAATAACACCATTCGATGAATACGACTTTGGATAAGCCCTAGGTATTTCTGTACATTTTCATTAGTGTTATCGACTAAATCCTCAGATAACCAAGAGGTTAGCTGCTCGATACCACGTAAGGGGGATTTCAAATCATGGGAAGCAATATAGGCAAACCTGTCTAATTCTTGATTAATACGCTCAAGCTCAAGCATATGTTCTGCACGCTGAACTTCAATGCGCTTACGTTCAGAGACATTGTTAATTGTCGCGAGAATAGAAATGCCATTACTAAAATGAATAGGCGTCAACCCCACTTCAATTGCGAGTCGACTGCCATCTTTACAACAGCCAAACAGGTCATCCCGCATCGACATATTTTTCGCAATAGGCTGCACTAAATAGTTACTCATGTGCTGCTGATGAGCATCCCTTAGGGTTTCGGGCAATAACATATTGATGGAACGACCGAGTAACTCGTCTCTGGTATAGCCGAACAAACGTTCAGCATGGGTATTCACTAAAGTAATAAATCCAGATTTATCCACCATAAATAGCGCACTTGGAGAGGCTTCAATTACTAATCTAAAGCGTTTTTCGTTAGCAATTAACTCTGAAGTCAGTAAAGACTCCTTATATCGATTACGCGCCATAATTAACACTGAGTAAAACAATGCCAAAATAAAACCACAACCGATAAATTGGAGCCACATACCTTGGGTCTGTTCCGCTCTCGAGATAAAACGCGATTGTGATGAAATGTCTAAGCGCCACAACTGCCCTCCAACTAAGTCAGTCTGTGAGTGATAAAACACATCCTGCTCATTCGGGGCCACTTTGCTGCTGGTAAACATTAAACTGTCAGCGCTTGCCTGCGGACTTTCATAAATGGCAAGTTTCAAGCCTGAGAATCGCTCCCCCATAATCCCTTGCATGAGGTCATCCATCCTAAACGCTGCATACACAAGTCCAAACACGTGCTGTTTACGCTCAGCCTCTGTTGTTGTGGTGCCTTGATAAAGCGGTAAATACATTAAAAAGCCCGCTTTAGCATCATCAGAAGTATCTTGAACTAATACGACTTTGCCAGAAACTGTCGGCAGTCCAGTGGTAATAGCGCGAGTGATGGCTTTATATCGATTAGACTCGGAGCACATGTCATAACCCAAGGCTCTTTGATTACGCCAATCAAAGGGTTCTAAGTACACAATCACGCAATACTGATCACGCGTTCCTTCTGGGTAAACTTTATAGTCTTTAAAACCTTCAGCTTGAACTTGTTGGATGTGTGCACTTAATGCTTCAGGTTGAAGTAACTGAGCATAGCCAAAACCTTGAAAACCTGGGTAATACTCAGATAAATGAGCATTGATGACATAAGTTTGCCATTCCTGACGTGTCACATTACTCGACGATAATAATAAGCCAACGCCACCACGTAAGACTTGCTCATAGGCAAGCATTCTGCGATTCACGGCTTCTGTTAATTCTTGAACGCTATTTTCGAAACGCTCTTCACCTCTATCCCTAAGATATTGCTCAAGCACATACCAAGAGATCCCCATGAAAAGTAAGGCAGCCACTATCGTCAGCCAGCTAGAGCTCAGCACGCTAAAGTAGATATTATTAGATGGGGGGAGTGATTTAGAAAACTGATCCTTGTCCATGTAAGCCAATTCCCTAGCAAACGATTAACAACAAACACTGGTACAAGTGTTGTTGTAATTATGACTAAATTCAAGTTTATCCTACTATTTAACTCGGAATTAACGCGAATATATCTATGACGATACCGTGCTCTTAATCACAAAATAAGCAAAAACTAAATTAATCAAATATTCAATTGCAGTCTAGTGCCTACGCCAAACAGCGGTAAGCTGAATCATCCGACTCACGGGAAGAAATTTTCACCCTAACTCACAAAATTATTTGCTTTTCTACCATACTCTTTTTAGTTAGAAAGTCGTTAGGAACAACAAGAGGAATTCGTTATGGCTCATATTACTGAAGTCGTGCCCAACGATACTGAACTTGAGGCAATGACCACACCAAGAAACAGCAAAGCTGCCGAGGCAATGCAGCATAGACGCGAAGTCAAAAAGCGTTTAGAAGACTACCTCGAGCGGGCGGAGTTAAAACGTGCATTAGGAGATGACGATTTTTTCTAGCCAATTCTATCTCGCTATCTAGTGGTCAAAATGATGGGATGATGATCTCAGTCGGTGATCATTTGTTTCGAACTCACTGAGTTTTGGCCCACTAAAATCGAATATCTCACCCAGCCAACAGTGCTGGGTGTGATTCTGCTCTAGCTCACTAACCTCCAGATTTAATATCGCGTCATCACTGTCATTTTTACCACTCTTGTCAGCTTGAGTTTTGATTAACAAGCATTCAGCCTTAGCACACCAAATAACTCATCGCTGTCATGTTTTGCTCCAATCAATCTATTTCTATATCAAGAACAAAGCAGCTTTAATGTCATATCAATAAAATATTATTAAACAGATGGTTACTTATTTATGTCCCATAGACATAGCGCTAGAATTATAACAAGTGCACCAAAATGATTCACAAAATCGATAACAGCTAATTTATTTAATCGGTATATTTTCTCAGCTAGCCTGCGAATCAATATGAATAAATGAGGTTTAAGGCTATGATTAGCCACATCTCTCTCGCTGAAATTACCTGCAGGATATACGGGAATGTCTGAGTCGTTAGCCCAATATCAACAAGATCTACGCCGTTTTTCCGATGAATTAATTCGCATTCAAACGCCAATAAAAATCTTAGATGCCATTAAATGGCCGCGGGAAATGGAGGAGCGTTTTCTCTCCAATAAGGGCACAGTACTGCCGGCTATCAAGCAAGAGTTCTATCAAAACATTGCTTTACCTTTTGATCCTGCTAAAACCCAAGCAGAGCTAGCCTCCCTAAAGCAGGACATCCATAGACGTTTGGGTAAACGAGACAAACTCGGCAAAATATTAGTGGCAAACGTCGATCAGTATCGCCTTGTCATCGATATGTTGGGGAACAGAGGTACGCCAACCTTTGGTAAGCTCAGCCAAGAATTGTACGGCAGTGCTAGCCATAAACTGCATGGCGATCGCCATACCTTGCGCCAGTTAGGCGATAAACTCAGCTACATTTTCTCGCTGCCCGCGGCGAGGCACATGAATAAACATCACCCTAAAATTATTAGCGCGCCAGAAGCGGTTAACGTGCTCAGCCAACGTTTAGAAAAGTACTTCCATAGCGATGATATGCGTGTACGCCTTAGTGACGGTATCGTCTCTGACGCTGCAGTCGGTGGCGATACCGTTAAGCTTAATAGCAAAGCAATGTTCAGCGAATCGGATCTTAATGTATATGAAGTTCACGAAGGTTGGGTGCATGTCGGCACGACGCTAAACGGCCGAGCTCAACCCCACGCCACTTGGCTCAGTGTCGGTTCTCCGCGCGTAGCAGCAACCCAAGAAGGTCTAGCCGTTTTACTGGAAATGCTGACGCTAAGCTCAAATCCAGGACGGGCTCGGCGAATTAGTGACCGTGTTGCCGCGGTCGATATGGCTGAAAATGGTGCTGACTTTATAGAGGTATTCAATTATTTCAGAGGATTGAATCTAAGTGCGACAGACAGTTACCGTGTCACTCAAAGGGTTTTCCGTGGGGGCATGGTGGAAGGCGGCAGTTTCTTCACTAAGGATATTTCCTATGTGCGTGGTTATGTGGAAAACATTAACTTTATCCGCAGCGCCATCACCTCAGGCCTTCCTGAACTCATCCCTATGCTATTCCTCGGTAAATTGGCGATCGAAGATATCCCCGTGTTATACCAAGCTTGCCAAGAGGGCATTCTGACTACGCCTAAATATCTACCGCCTATGTTTGATAACTTTAGTGGCCTTTATGCTTGGTTTGGTTTTGCATCAGGTTTAGCAGGAATCGATTTGAAAGGTGTACAGCGCCATTTCACTCGCTTATTTAAAGACGTACCGAATGTCGTCCCGACCTTTGAGTTACTCGATGATACTGAATTTGACAACAACTCTGACTAATACAGTAACCTGCTTGATTTAAAATAAAAAAGCTCACAACTATGTGAGCTTTTTTATAAAACTAAACGCTAATCTTCGATAGAAAAACCTTCACCATTACATTCAAAATACAACTCATCGCGAGCTCGCTTTGCCACACGTGTAGAAGATAATGGCATTTCCACCCAACTTTTGAACTTGCACTTTCAAATCTTTTAAGGCTTCCACACTAACTGCGGCAGCGCATTTAAATCCAATCGGTCACCCTGGGTCGCAATTGCTATAGCCTTTGGTTTAGTCTGAGGATCTTGGTTAATCACATCGACTAATCCATGCTGCGCCTCGGGTTCTCCATGGACTAAAATTAACGGCGGCTGGCCTTCAAAATGGTGATACCAACGTAATAACTCTGCTTGATCCGCATGGGCTGAAAGTCCACCCACTGTGTGTAACTTAGCCGCGACTTTAATGCTGTTACCATGAATAGACAGTTCTTCAGCGCCATCGACGAGGGCGCGCCCTGGTGTTCCAAGCGCTTGATAACCACAAATAATCACATCACATTCTGGACGCCATAGATTATGCTCTAAGTGGCTACGAATACGACCACCGTTACACATGCCACTCCCCGCAATAATGATCAATCCCTTATGCACGTCGTTCAGCGCTATCGACTCTTCGGTCGTTTGGATAAATTCGACATTTGACAACAGCGGATGCTGCCCAGGATGTTGGCGGGTAAAGCGTTTAAAGTCCTCATCCATCAGCGGATAATTATTAACGTAAACGCGGGTCGCCTCAATTGCCATCGGACTGTCTAGGCAGATTTTCCAACGGCCGAGATCCCATTCTTTAGCATATAAATGAAATAGATATAATAACTCCTGTGCTCGTCCAACCGAAAAAGCGGGCAGCAATATATTGCCTTGGCTCTCGTTGACTGTCTTAGCAAAAATGGCTTTCAATTCGGCTAAGGTATCCGTCCAACTGCGGTGAAAACGATTGCCATAGGTGCTTTCCATTAAGACTAAATCTGCCGAATCCACTAAGGTAGGATTACGTAAAATCGGCATACCTGCACGGCCAAGATCGCCACTGAAGACTATTTTCTTCTGGGATTTGCCCTCACCTAACCACAACTCGACTAAGGCGGAACCTAAAATATGCCCTGCATCTGAGAGGCAAATATCCACATGGGGAATAACGCGAGTCACTTGACCATATTCCAATGGTACAAATTGGGTTATCGCGAGTTCAGCATCTTCAACGGTGAATAGCGGTTCTAGGGGTTCAAGATCATGTTTAGCACGCTTTTTATTGACTCTTTCGGTATCGCGGGTCTGCAGCATAGCCGCATCTTTGAGCATGATGGCGCACAGCTCTGCCGTGGCTTTATGGGTGTAGATAGGCCCATCAAAACCCGCTTTGACTAAAAGTGGTAAACGCCCAGAGTGATCGATATGGGCATGGCTAAGCACGACAGCAGAAATAGACTCAGGATCAAATGCGAAGGGATCATGATTACGCAACTCATCAGATTTACCGCCTTGGATCAAACCACAGTCGAGCAATAAGTGTTCATGATCAACCGAGAGCAAATGACACGAACCCGTCACTTCCTCTGTCGCCCCTAAAAACTGCAATGTCATTCGCATGGTGTCCCTCCAAGGTGTTTATCTCATATAAAGATAGACTATGCCCTTATTCCTAAAACAAAAAGGATTAATTAGTCACGTGCGAGCAATGTCAACTTTAGCTGTAATGCTTAGTCATCAATAACCTAACAATGGGTACAACTGACCTTGACGTACCGTTTTGCCAGCGTTAGCAATAGTGCCATCGCGCAGCCATTGTTCGAGCAAGATCTGCAAAGGCTGCTTGACCTCTGCGGCCGTCATTCCAGCGCTAATACTTGGGCTATAGAGTAATTTAAGCAAAATGAAATCGAGTCCGGTAAGTAAGTCCTGCGGGGTTTTGTCGTTAAAGATGGAGGGAAATACTTTCTCTGAATCATTGGGTAAACCAAGCACTTGAGTAATCTCTTCCACTACGCAAGCCACTAACTTACCGTGCATTTTGGCTTGATCTACAGGAATAATAATCCAAGCACGTTCAATCTCTTGCCGTGAATTGAGAGCAAACTTTGCCATACACACAGAGCCATGGACATTTTTCGCCGAGCTCGGTCCCATTAAGCGCATCACCTCACCTGCCCATAGGGATTGACGGGTAAACACTAAGTGCAGATTCGCCTCAGAGAGCGTATCCACCCGTTGAATATCGAGGCCGGTGATCTGGCCTAAGTGTGTTAAGTGCATCAACACTAATTGAGTGTGCAGCGCCTTATCACCCACTTGATGCTCAATAAACACTCGTACCGGTATGCGCCACTTACGCACGCTATGTTTAGCAAGGTCATACTCATTTTTTAGGGCGACTTCACTAAATGCTTGGGTGATATAAGCGGAGTTTTTCCAATCCGTAGTGGGCGTTAATACTTGGGTTAATCCGGGAGATGTTTGAGCAGCAAATAAAGGTAAAGCTAATAAACTTAGCGTTAGAAAAAGCCCTAAACGAAACAGACGTGCAGTAAAAAATAACCAACTGTAGAAACGTGTTAATACCCTAAGCCACTTTTGCATTGGCACTCATCCCGCAACTTGACGAGGTTACTGAATCAAAATCATAGCAGTGATACTGATAAAAGAAGTCGAAATCTGCAAACAACCTGATACAACATAGACTCAATAAACTCGCCCAGATAATGCAATGCCGACTAAACCGTTGCCAATAAAACCCCATAATAAAATTACTACACAAAGCATCAATACATTGTTTTTAAAAACATTATATTTAATATCATTAATCGTATACTGATGATATTACACCACCATTGCCAAGGATTCAGGATGACAATGGTGTGCATTTTTAGCTTAAGCGCTTTCTAACGAGCATAATCCGTGCAACTATTCAGCGAGCTCTAGTCCCTTAACCACCCCTCAACTTCATCGCGCGTCGGTACTGAGCCGCTATGTATGAGCTCACCATCGATCACTACCGCTGGGGTTTTCATCACTTTAAATTTCAATAGGCTTTGAGGATCTGTGTCCTTTTTTACAATAACATCCACACCCATTTCTTCTGATATGTCCGCAATCATCTCAGCGGTTTTGCTACATTTAGCGCAACCACTGCCTAAGACTTTGACTTGTTTCATGTTACTTCCTTAACGAACTGTGCTGCAAAATTAAAAATTTCAACCTACTGTCATACTCGCAGCCACATATAGCAAGGTAAATTTCCAGCCAAGCAAACTCATAGACAAGAGTATGGCAACATCTATAGCTCAATTCAGGCCACAATAATATAACTGCATTATTAGTTGCATTGCATTGATTGCTATTAATTTCTATATATAAATATAAACAAATATTTATAAACCATCTGTTATAAACACTACCAAAAAACTAAAAAAGTACAGCCTAGTTTTTCATAAAATCACAATACTTTAGTTAATTTCACAACTCACAAAAAATAATCTTGATAACACAACAAATATTAATACAACCTAAATTAGATGTTTGGTGAATATAGCTAAAACAATCAATATTTTACTTGATTATTATTTAGGTATTTCCCCGTCATCATTTATCCACACATCTCGTGACGCATATCACTTATTACAACATTTAAGATTGATCCTACATCACTAAACACTAGTATCTGCTATGTTGCGGCTGCGACACGATTTATCAACATATTATAACAATACGGAAACCTCCCTATGACCTGGACCCAAACATACACGCCACTCGGTAGCTTGTGGCTAACCGCAATGGTTGCTTTACTGCCTATTGTGTTTTTCTTCCTAGCCTTAACTGTGTTAAAACTTAAAGGCTATATCGCTGGGGCATTAACCTTATTAATTGCCTTAGCAGTCGCGATACTCGCCTACAAAATGCCTATTAGTATCGCGCTTGCTTCTGCTATATATGGTTTTAGTTATGGGCTATGGCCAATTGCTTGGATTATTATTACCGCAGTATTTTTATATAAAATCACCGTTAAAACAGGTCAATTTGAGGTTATTCGCTCGTCAGTCATCTCAGTCACGGAAGATCAACGATTACAAATGCTATTGGTTGGCTTTTCATTTGGAGCCTTCCTCGAAGGTGCTGCTGGTTTTGGTGCACCTGTTGCTATTACAGCTGCGTTACTTGTCGGGCTTGGATTCAATCCATTGTATGCAGCAGGACTTTGTTTAATCGCAAACACGGCACCCGTCGCCTTTGGAGCTATGGGTATCCCAATTATCGTAGCAGGTCAGGTTTCATCACTAGACCCATTCCATATTGGACAACTCGCTGGCCGTCAGTTGCCAATTTTATCGATTATTGTCCCCTTCTGGCTCATCGCAATGATGGATGGCATCAGGGGAATACGTCAAACTTGGCCCGCAACATTAGTAGCAGGCGTTTCATTTGCGATTACCCAATTTTTAACCTCAAACTTTATCGGCCCCGAATTACCCGATATTACTTCAGCGTTAGTCAGTCTAATTTGTTTAACGTTATTTTTAAAAGTCTGGCAACCAAAAGAAATATTCACTTTCTCAGGAATGAAACAAAGAGTTACTACCCCTAAATCTACTTTTTCTAATAGCCAGATATTTAAAGCATGGTCTCCCTTTATTATTCTCACAGCGATTGTAACCCTGTGGAGTCTTAAAGATGTACAACTGGCATTAAGTTTTGCCACTATCAGTATTGAAGTACCTTACTTACATAATCTCGTTATCAAAAGTGCACCTATTGTTGCTAAGGAAACCCCTTATGCAGCAATATATAAACTTAATTTATTAGGCGCTGTTGGAACAGCCATTTTAATCGCAGCAATGATCTCAATTGTGGTCCTTAAAATGTCAGTAAGTAATGCACTGACATCCTTTAAAGACACTTTAATTGAATTAAAATTCCCGATATTGTCGATTGGATTAGTATTAGCATTTGCCTTTGTCGCAAACTATTCAGGTCTATCTTCAACCTTAGCACTCGTGCTCGCTGGCACTGGCGTAGCATTCCCCTTCTTCTCACCATTCTTAGGTTGGTTAGGTGTGTTTTTAACAGGTTCAGACACCTCATCAAATGCCCTATTTGGCGCGCTGCAAGCCAATACAGCAAACCAAATAGGTGTAACACCTGAGTTATTAGTCGCCGCAAACACTACGGGAGGAGTAACGGGCAAAATGATTTCGCCACAATCTATTGCCGTTGCTTGCGCTGCAACGGGATTGGCGGGTAAAGAATCAGATCTTTTCCGCTTTACGCTAAAGCACAGTCTATTTTTCTGTACTTTCATTGGCGTGATCACAGTACTCCAAGCATACGTAGTCCCTTGGACATTAGTGTTTTTCACTAAATAAAGCGATATCTAAGATATATTAAAAGCCGAGTGATAAACCACTCGGCTTTTTAGATTGGAATGGATATAAAACTCACTCTGCGATGAAATTCGAATGGGTTCAATTAAGCAAAGTAGCAAGGCAGCTTTATTAATCCCAGTGAAGTCATACAATCAAAGTCTAGGTTGTCATTCTTGTCGTAGATAACTACTCGGTACATTGATGACAAATGCAACTTAAGCCAGCAACTTTGCCTTATCCTTACCTAATACGCCTTTTAGCACTAAAGAGTTAAAGTGCAATGGTTCCAGCTGCGGCCATTAGTCACTTGCAGTATCAATGAGATCCATTCGGATAGAGATCTAAATACTGGCTCGATAGCATTAATCAACACTGCAAGCTCCTAATCGTTTATCTCATGGCTAAACAATCACTTGATGATAGGTTTCCACATGGTATGACTCGACTAATTCGGGCATCACTTGGTGGAAATAGTGTTGAATTGCATCTTTAGCGCAGTGCTCATCAAAGGCGGCAATATCGACAAACTTTTCTACAAACGTCACGCGGCGTGGTTCATCACGGCACACATTGAGTTCGTAACGAATACAACCCGCTTCGCGGCGCGTATCAGGAATAAGGCTCGCGAGCGCAGCTATTAGTGCTTCGGTTTTGCCCTCTTTAGCCAGAAAACTCGCCACGCAGGCAATTTGCTGTTGATTGATTCTATAGTCCGTTGAAGTCGACATCTCAGTTCCTTATTGGCTTAATGTTGAATGTTTATATGCCAAGCTTTTGTTGATCGCTTATGTTGATAATTGATGTAGATAACTCATATTGATAGCCGCTTATGCTGATTGATAGCGCATATCCAAATGGGGAATACCATCTTCTAAGTACATCTCAGAGCAGGCGACAAAGCCGAGTTTTTGATAGAAAGCTTTGAGGTAATCTTGGGCGCCAATTTGGATCCCCGCATCGGGCCAAGTCGTCAGTGCTGATTCAATGGCGTGCTGCATTAAAGGCATGGCTAGCCCTTTGCCTCGACCCGCTGGCGATACCACCACACGGCCGATACTCGCCTCTAGATAACTCAACCCCGGCGGCAAAATACGCGCGTAGGCAAGCAGTTCCCCGTCTGGCGATAAACCGATCAAATGCTGGGTTTCTGGATGCCTATCCTTATCGTCAAGCTCTGGATACGCACAGGCCTGCTCTACCACAAACACATCGACTCTTAGCTTCAATATGTCATATAGCCTATTGGCATTTAATTGATTAAATGTAAGATTTTGCCACTGCAAACGATATCCCTCTGCAAATCATCGAAAAAGAACTTTGAGTCTACCACAGCATAAAGACCATAAAAAAGCGCCTTAATCCGCGAGGACTAAGGCGCAAAGCTGTTGCGCAAACCAATAGATCTGGGGAAATCTATGGCGACAACAGGATAACGAAAAACGTTATTACTCGACCATGGCATCGTGGGCCACAGGCCCTGTCGGTTTACGGATCAGCAGCACAGCGAATACGGCGATGAGTAGCAGAGCGCCCATGATGTAAAACACATCGTTATAGGCCTGAATATAAGCTTGCTGACTCATGGTTTTGCCAAGTAAAACTTTCGCCTGCGCGGCCGCGGTATAGGGATCTGAACCTCCTGCCTGCAACAGACTTGTGCTTTGGGTTAAATAATCCTGTGCTTGCGTGCTCACTGCGGGTAAAGATTCCTTAATATGAGCCAAATGCCCGCGCGACAAAGTATCAGTCAGGGTCGCCACCAGCGCGATACCAAAAGCACCACCTAAATTACGCATCACGTTTAATACCGTCGATGCCGAGGCATTTTCATGAGGTTTTAAATGCATGGTCGCAAGCATTCCAATTGGCACCAGAATAAAAGGCTGACCTAATGCCCGCACCACTTGCGAGGCGATCATCTGCGGTCCGGCATAATCTGCGGTCATCTGGCTATTCATGTAATAGCTAATGGCGAACATTAAAAAGCCAAAAGCAGCGAGATAACGACTATCGAAGCGCTCCATCAATTTCGGCACTAAGGGCAAGACCAATAGCTGCGGAAATCCCATCCACATAATCACGCCACCAATCTCTAACGGTGTGTAATCATGGACTTGTGATAGATAAAGTGGGATCAAATAAATAGCGCCGAATAATGCCATGCCCAGTAAAAAGTACGCCACAGTAGAGAGCACAAAATCACGCTTACCGAGCAGGCGCAAATTCACTAACGGCTCTTTACGCCTTAGCTGGATCCAAACAAACAACACCAGATTCACGACGGCAATAATGGCCAGATTACGAATGAGTTCTGAACCAAACCAGTCCTTGCGGTTACCTTCTTCGAGCACCACTTCAAGGCAACCCATCCCCAGCGCCATAGTGACTATGCCCGCCAGATCGACATTCTTCAGCTTATCCCAAACGACCGACTGCTTCTCTAAACCGTAGGCCAACATGGCCATCACCAACAAACCCGGTGGCACATTGATATAAAACAGATAATGCCAGCTAAATTGCTCGGTCAACCAACCGCCTAAGGTCGGGCCGATTGAAGGCGCAAAAGTCGCCGTCACGCCAAATAACGCCATGCCGACGGCACGTTTGTTATCGGGTAAAAACTCAAGAATAAGCCTAAAGGCTAACGGAATAAGCGCACCACCAAAAAAGCCCTGTAGCGCCCGAAAGGCGATCATGGCCTCTAAGTTCCACGCGATTGAACAAAGCACAGAAGCAAAGATAAAAGCAGCCGTGGTCCATAACAGATAACGCCTGACCGACAATCCTGTGCTGAGCCAGCCAGAGAGCGGGATCGCGATCATCTCAGCAACCAGATACGCAGTTGAAATCCAACTGCCTTCTTCGAGCGTTGCCCCAAGACTGCCTTGAATCTCCTTCATCGATGCGTTGGTGATTTGAATATCGAGGATCGCCATAAAGGCGCCGATCAAACCACCAAATACCGCAATCCATGAACGGCGACTGCCACGCTCATAATCGGTAGGCTTTCTAGGTACACTGATGCCCTGCGCCTCCATATCGGCAGACGCAGTGATAGAGTCGGTTGCGCTCATACTAACGACCTGTATTTGCAGCGATTGCCGATATTGTAGGACCCGACGCCGTATCCACTTTCACAACCGCACTTAAGCCCGGTAGCATGTGTGCTTCTTCCTCAGACAAATCTAAACGAATACGCACGGGAATACGTTGGACGATTTTTGTAAAGTTACCTGTAGCATTTTCCGCAGGTAGTAAACTGAATTTGGCTCCGGACGCCGGTGACAGACTATCGATAACACCTATAAAGGTTTTGTCGGGAAACGCATCGAGACTGACCTGCACCGACTGTCCTGGTTGCATATGTTGGATCTGGGTCTCTTTAAAGTTCGCCGTGATCCACACTGCCCCATCCGGAACCAAACTGTAGAGTGCTTGGCCGGGTTGCACATACTGCCCCACCATAGCACCACGTTTACCAATCACCCCAGAAAAAGGTGCGGTCACACGGGTATCATTTAATTGAATTTTCGCCAATTCTAAGGTCGCATCGGCCTGCTCTACTACTGAACCTGCCTGATCTAATTGGGCATTAAAAACCGCTAACTCGCGTTGCTTTGCCACTAACACGGCTTTGGCTTCATCGAGACGGGCGGCGGCAGAATCGAATCCGGCTTGCAGTTGATCGACATCATCTTGGGAGCTGTAATTACTGACTTTAAGCTTTTTCGAGCGACTCAATTGTTGCTGTGCACGTATTTTATCGGACTCCGCTGCCACCACACCGGCACTGGCTTGGGTGATTAACGCCCGTTGTAACTCCACCTTAGCGGCTAAGGTTTGCAAATCCGCCTTCGAACTTGCCAATGAGGCTTCAGCTTGGCTCACTTTGGCGCTAAATTGGTTATCTTCCAGCTGAGCTAATAGCTCACCCTTTTGTACATGCTGGTTATCAGTCACATCGCTTAACACGACGTAGCCCGGCACTTTAACGCTGATATGGGAAATATCGGCCTCAACATAAGCGTTATCAGTGGTTTCGATAAAACGTACCTGTGTCCACCAGTAATAACCGCCTCCCGCAACCGCAGCGAGTAACAGTGGAACGGCGATAATGAGTTTACTTTTGGACATGAATGACTCCTTGATTAGTGATATCTAGTGTACTACTGTCTCACTAAGTTTATTAGTCAGTAAAAAATCAACCCACTGTTTCACAGGTGTAACAATGATGGATCTCAATCGCGTGCAAATTTTCGCTCAAGTGGTCGAGCAAGGTAGCTTTACTGGCGCAGCTAAAGCCCTTGGGCTCACTAAGGCAACCGTCAGTCGCAAGATAGCCGAGCTCGAAGCCGATACCGGCACACAACTGCTTTTTCGCACCACCAGAGCCCTAAAACTCACCGAAGCAGGATCAAGTTATTACAATAGGATCAATAAGATCCTCACCGATCTGCAGAGCGCAGAAAATCAGCTCAGCGCCCAACAGCAATTGATTAAAGGCAATCTAAAAATTGTCTGCCCAATTGAATTAGGCCAATTGTTTTTAGGGCCAATTTTCGCGCAGTTTTTAACGCTTTATCCCGAAATCACCATAGAGGCTGAACTCACCAATCGAAAGGTTGATGTGATAGAAGAAGGCATAGATCTGTTATTTCAAATTGCCGATTCTGGCGACACTCGCTTACAAAGCTATGCCTTAGTCAACGCCCATAAATCGCTCATGGCAAGCCCAGCTTATTTAGCTGCCCATGGAACACCCAAGGTGCCACAGGACTTAGCCAAACATAAAGCGATTCGCTTGCAGTCGGCGCATATCGAAGGTGCGTGGAAATTATTCGATGGTAAAACTTGGATTGTCGCCGAGCCCAAGACTCAACTGACGGTAAACAATGTCACCCTCGCTCGCGAGGCCGCCATTGCGGGGCTTGGGATCACAGCGGTGCCGTCCATCATAGCCCAAGTCGCATTAGAAAAAGGCGATTTAATCCCGCTACTAGATGACTATCCAATGGTGCAAACTAAGGTAGTGCTTAGCTATCCACAGCGGGCGTATCTACCGCGAAAATACCGCGTCTTTATCGAATTCATCTATAGCTCCCTATTTAAACGTTGGGGATCGCAAGTCTTAGAAGTCCCTGATTTTATCGGCCATGCCGATCTAGATGAATAAATCGAATACCCCAAACAGTAACAATTGTTACTTTGTAAAGTGTAAATCATTGCCTTGAGGATAAATCCTCTATGTCAGAATTGCCTTAATCCATAAGCCCCTATAAGCTTGGCAGGGTAACAGGCAGCAAAAGACCTTAGGTTTTCCTGATACAGTTTGCATAATAAAATTTAACATTTAATCTCAATTTTGGAGGAAACCTAATGAGCTTAATTAAAGAGTTCAAGGCTTTTGCGTCCCGTGGCAATGTGATCGACATGGCCGTTGGTATTATTATAGGTGCCGCATTCGGCAAAATCGTCTCGTCCTTCGTGGCTGATGTCATCATGCCACCGATAGGTATCATCCTAGGTGGTGTGAATTTTAGTGATTTGAGCATAGTGCTACAGGCAGCTCAAGGCGATGCGCCTTCTGTGGTCATTGCCTATGGCAAATTCATTCAAACTATTATCGACTTTACGATTATCGCCTTCGCCATTTTTATGGGTTTAAAAGCCATTAACACCCTAAAACGCAAGGAAGAAGATGCGCCTAAAGCGCCACCAGCACCGACCAAAGAAGAAGAATTGCTGTCTGAAATCCGCGATCTATTGAAAGCTCAACAAGAAAAATAATCTCAAACTTAAGTGTCACGCATAAAAAACCCATCTCTAGAGATGGGTTTTGTTTTTTACATCAGCGAGATAAGTGATTACTCAGCTTCAACATGCACAGTTTCACTGTAATCTTGCACTACTTCTGCCACCCGAATGCGATAAGAGTTAAACAAACAGGGCACGATACCCGTTTGCTCAGCAATGCTGTGGGCCATCTGATTGCGCCATTGGGTGATAGAAGCTTGATCCTCCCAGAACGACAGGCTCAGTACTTTGCCATCGTCGGTTAAGCTCTGAAAACGTTCGATCGAAATCAATCCCTTGCGGCCTTCTAAATATTGGCGCATTTCAGCCGCCACGTGCAGATACTCTTCCTTCCCTTCCTTTGTCGGGATGACTTCAAAAATTACCGCAATCATAATGTTCTCCAGAAATGAATGTCCTTAATGTCGACTTTAAGATTAGCCTACACTACAAAATATAGAAATATAAAAATAACAGATTTACTCATGAATAAACTGAAGCATAAAACAAGCATTTACTTTATTTTTTTGAAAACGTACAATAATATTAAATTTACTATATAAAAAAATAATGAATAAGTATGTCATCCCTGCGCCAACTCACCTCTGTCTATACGATAGTGCCCACGTCAATCATACAATATTTTTCTTCAACAATATCAGTAACATAACAAACAAAAAAGATACAATTAAGGTGTGCATTGACTTCAGTCAATTAATAAAATTAACAGCGGCGGCTGCTAACTATATGTTCTCATTTTTCACATACTTTCAAATTGAAAAAAATAACAACATCCTAAAGTTTAATTTGCCAAAAAACCCTGAGATGAAAAGACTTTTCATTAACGCTGGTTTTGCAAGAGCCATCCGAGCTGGAGGAATAAAAAAAATAGAGAACTTATGGGATGATTCTAGTTTTATTTGCGGAAACAATCAGGATGTATCGAAGCTTCTAACTGTAATTAAACAACGAAGCAATATGTCTAACCTACCTAAAAAATTAACTGCAGCGATAAGAGAGACACTGTTAAATATCAATCATCATGCTTACAATAAAGATATGAGTAATGAAACTATCACATGGTGGTGTTATTTTCATTTAGGTGATGATGAATCAGGTAAATATTTATCCGCAGTGATTTTTGATAGAGGAGAAGGTATTCCCTCAAGAATTAGGCGTGCATTTCCTTATCAAAGAAATAACTTTGATGATGAGTGCATAAGCTATGCAATGATAGAGTCAGTCACATCAACAAAAGAGCTTGGGAGAGGAAAAGGTTCTGTCGACATGAAAAACCCAATAAAATTCAATAATATATCAACAAAAGATCAACTTTTTGTTATAAGCTTGAAAGGTAAGTATAGCTATGAGTTTATTGATGGAAATGATAAAGTTGACACAGGTATGCTAGATTACGCATTGAATGGTACGATGATCGAGTGGATTCTCTACTATTGAGAAGGATGCTTTTATGAATGATGATATGATTTATTTAAAAGTTTCAGACTATTCACTAGAGCCTTTCGGCCGCTACGTTAGTGATGGTGATGGTAACGGTGAAACATTCCGTAAAAACTATATCATTCCAGCAATAAGATCTGGAAAAAAAATATCAATATTGCTAGATGGTGTAAATGATGAGTATGGTTCATCATTTTTAGTTGAAGCTTTTGCCAATTTAATTAGAAAAGAAAATATAGACTACTCAGAGATAAAAAATAAAATATTTTTTATCTCTAAAAACTCTGGGTTGCTAGACGAAATAGATTATTATCTATTAGAAGCTAATAGAGAGAAACATGAAAAAATGTTGAGGTCTTGATTAATGAAGGATTTCTTAGCATCTTATGGAACTTTATTTACTATTTTCTCATCATGGTTACTAGTTTTTATTGGTTGGATTGTAGTTTTTAATGGCACTAAATATATCGCCTCGAGAAATGAGGCAAGAAGTATATTGGCAGAATTATCGAAAATAATTGAAGAACGTCTTAAAGTAACTATAGAGTATTGGCTATCTGTTGATGAAACTGATAAAAACAAAGAAGAAATTTTCTATAAAATAAACATTTTAGCTATCGATAGAATTAAATCATACAATGAAATTTTAATGGATTACGGGCTAGAAATTCTAAATAATACTGAAATTATTAATATGAAAAAAGTTCTGACTCTTTCGCCTGATATCGAAACATTGAATGATGACGAACTATATGAGTCATTCAGAAGAGATAAAGTAATAGATTCACACAGAGCATGTAATGAACTATTGAAAAAAATCCATACTGTCTTTGCGAAAAGTCATACGCCAATAAAGCGCCCTTTACTTGATGCTGCCAGATTTAAAGTACATTTACTTGATAGTAAAACAAAGGGTTACTTATCAAACATTGGGGGAGCGCTGTTTGGGTTAACTATTGTAACAGTATATTTTTTCATAGGAAGAATATTTCTTAATTAAGTGCAATAAATTAAATAATCAAGTCAAAATACGATATTAAATTTAATTAAATATCAATTTTAAAATGTAGCCTTTGACTGTAAGACTACATTTTCGTTATCTATTATTTTTATCTAACTCTTATCTTCCGTATGACTATTTTGATACAGCCAGCGATACAAGGTCGGCAAGACGAGTAAGGTCAGCGCCGTCGAGCTAAACAAGCCACCGATAATCACCACTGCCAAGGGCTTTTGGATCTCACTGCCAACCCCCGATGATAATAAAATCGGGATCAAGCCTAAGGCCGAGGTCAGTGCCGTCATCAATACGGGTCGCAAACGCCCAACTGTGCCCTCATAAACACAATCATAGAGTGCTTCGCCGCTTTGCCTGCGCTGATTAATCGAATCCACCAGCACTACACCGTTGAGCACCGCCACCCCAAATAGCGTGATAAAGCCAATAGAGCTAGGCACAGATAAATAAGTACCACTGACATACAGGGCCACTATGCCGCCAATTAAAGCTAAGGGCACGTTCGCCATGATGAGCAACACTTGCTTGAATGAACCAAAGGAGAAGTACAACAGCAAGGCAATCAAGGCGATAGAAATCGGCACCACTAGCATCAGCTTTTGCTGCGCTCGCTGCTGATTCTCATATTGTCCGCCAATGATCACTGTATATCCCGCGGGTAAATCCGCCTGTGGCACTAAAGCATAAATGTCTTTTACAACCGAGCCCATATCGCGCCCCGCCACGTTGGCCTGTACTACCACTCGGCGCTGCACATCGTCACGGCGAATATTCGGCGGCGCCATTTCCACTTCAACGCTGGCGACTTCCCCTAAGCGCACAGTGGCGCCATTCGTGCCGCTGAGTAACAAGTCCTTAATCGCATCTGGGCTAGTGCGAAACTCGGCCGCGAGACGCACATTGATGTCGTATCTGGCGTTGCCATCAATTACTTGACCTGCACTTGCGCCGCCAATGCCTTGGCTGACAAGGCTCATCACTTGATCGACACTAATGCCGTAGCGCGCCAATAACTCGCGCTTTGGCCGCACAACCAATTGCGCCTCGCCGCTCACTTGCTCTAATGACACATCCACGGCACCGGGGATTTTCGCGACAAGATCGGTGAGCGCTTGGCCTTTCTGTGACAATACTGCTAAATCAGGGCCGAAAATTTTGATCGCTAACTGGGCTTTTACCCCCGAGAGTAATTCATCTACCCGAGTTGCGATCGGCTGCGAAAAGGTCAACAAGAGTCCAGGGAACACACTGAGCTTTTCCTCCATCAGGCGTTGCAGCTCTAAGCGCGAACTTGCCGATTGCCATTCAGATATTGGCTTAAGTCCAATATAAACCTCGATATTACTCACAGGCTCAGGATCGCCGCCAAGCTCAGGCGCACCAATGCGGCTCAGGGCATATTCCACCTCGGGAAATGCTAGCAAAATAGCCTCAAGCTTAGGTGCGACTTGGAGCGAAGTCCCTAAACTCGCCGTCGGTGCCAGCGTCACCCTCAAGTTGATCGTGCCTTCCTCCAGTTCAGGCACAAATTCGGTACCCAGCCTTGGTAGCAATAATAGACTCAAGCCGAACATCACCAAAGCGCTGAGCATCACCACCTTTGGCCTAGCAAGCGTTGCCGTCAGTAACTTGCGATAAGCGGCATCCAGTGGCGCTAAAATCACACTTTGTTTAAGCATCACACCGCGCTTAAACAGATACACGGCAAGGGCTGGCACGGCAATCAGCGCCACCAGCAACGCCGACATCATAGCCAAAATAATACTGACCGCCATCGGCTGGAACAGCTTGCCTTCAACGCCTTCGAGTGCAAACAGCGGCGCAAATACGACGATAATAATGGCGGTGGCGAAGAAGATTGGACTACACACCTCTTTTGCCGCGAGCATTATCCGAATAACCATATTCGATTCGCTGACATCACCACTGACTTTAGCGCCATCCTCCTCACTGTGATAGGGATCGTCCTCACCATCGGCACGCGCCCTCGCCTCAGGTAAATGGCGGCGATCCGGTTGGGTTAAGTGTTTGAAAATATTCTCCACCATCACCACAGAGCCATCGACTAACATACCAATCGCCACAGCTAAACCGCCGAGCGACATCAGGTTTGCCGACAGACCATAATAGGACATCACCATAAGCGCGAGCCCGATAGACACTGGAATCGACAGCAACACCAACAAGGTCGCGCGGATATTGACGAGGAACAACGCCAAGATCACCACGATAAACACAAAGGCCATTAGCAGCGCATCGCGCACTGTGGTCACAGCCTTATCGACCAGATCCGCTTGGTCGTAAAACACCTCAAAGGACACGCCATCGGGCAATGCCTGCTCGATAAGGCTCACCCGTGCACCAATATCGTCAATCGTCGCCTTAGTGTTTGCCCCCATGCGTTTGAGCACGACACCAGCCACCACTTCACCGAGATTTTGCACTTGGCCTGATTCATCGCGGCGCGTCATAGTCACAGCCCCGACACGGATCTCGCTGCCGAAATCCACCTGAGCGATATCGCCAATACGCACTGGCGTGCCGCTGGCTTCGGTCAGAGGGATCTGCGCGATCGCCGCCAATCCCGCGTCTCCTGCGGGCAACATGCCATAGCCGCGCACCACAAGTTGCTCTTGGCCTTGGTCCATAAACCAACCGCCAGCATTGCGGTTATTGCTCTCTAGCGCTTCGGTCACCTGCGCCATCGACAAGCCATAGGCACGCAGTTTATTCGGGTCGACCTGCACTTGGTATTGGCGCACATCGCCACCAAAAGACAAGACTTCAGTCACGCCGCCCACGGGCATCAATATCAACTTCACCAGATAATCATTTAAGCTACGCAGCTCGGCGGCATTAATACCAGAGTTAGGTTCTGCGCGCAGAATATACTGATAAATCTGCCCTAATCCCGAGGTATTCGGGCCGATTTCAGGCACTCCGACGCCGCTTGGGATCATCTCCCGCGCCGCCTGCAACTGTTCAAACACTTGCTGACGGGCGAAGTAAATATCCGTCCCCTCGGCAAATACCACAGTCACAATCGACAAGCCAGTGCGCGATAACGAGCGCACCTCAGTCACGGCTGGCAAGGCGTACATGGCCGATTCCACCGGATAACTGATAAGTTTTTCCACCTCTTCTGCAGCTAAGCCTTCGGCCGCTGTATTGATGGTCACTTGCACGTTAGTCACATCAGGAAAGGCATCGAGATTCAACTTAGGTAACATGGCCACACAGCCCACAATCACGGCGAGCAGAGCCAATACCACTAACAGCCGATTTTTAATCGCGGCTTCGATTAACTTTTGCAACATAGAAAATCTCCAAAATAAGGGCGCTCATATTAGTGGGCGTGAATATCAAAGCCCGCTTTCGCCTGCTCGGATGCCAAGAAGAACGCGCCAGCCACCACAACCTTGAGCTGTGCCTGTTGGGCTTTTTCAAGCTCAGGTCCACGCACTAGACTCAGACCACGTTGACGCTGCACCACTTCTACCTCAATGGACTCGAAGCCATCCTCATCTTGAATAAAAATCTGCCAATCGCCATCGCCGCCACGGGTCAACGCTGCATCGGGCAGCACTATGCCACTGCCGTTTGGATCGGTAGTAGAGCCAGCAAAGTACAATTCAGCAAATTGCCCCGAATGCAACACATGATCAGGATTGGGCATACTCACCAGCACTTGCTCGGTGCGCGTTACGCTGTCGAGTTCATGGGAGCGACCGATTATCTTACCTGCCAACGTCTTATCCCCTACTTGCACTAAAGCTGAACTGCCAACCTGGATATGCGTAGTTTGAGTTGGGGTTAACTGCGCCTCAACCCATAAATAGGATTCATCGGTCAGTTGCATTAAGGGTGTGCCCGCGCTAAAAACTTGACCTAGCATGGCGATATCCTGCTGCACTCGGCCGTCAATTGGCGCTAAGAGTTGATAACTGCCTATGGCTTCAGGCGTCGATTCCAGTGCACGAATTTGCGCGGGCGTCATCTTAATGGCCTCTAAAATCGCCCGTTTAAGTTCGGCATCCACCTGCGCCTGCATCCGCCGACTGACGCTAACTGCACCTTCACTCATGCGTTTGACTCGACTCCATTCGGCAGCGGCATTAATGTAGTCCGCCTGTGCCTGCGCAACGGCTGCGCCACCCAAGGTAAGTAAAGGCTCACCTTTTTTCACTTCTTGTCCCGGCACCACATGGCGCGCCAACACACGCACATCGAGCTGCGGCGCAAGGGTCGCGGTTCGATCGCGATCCACCACTAAGGTCGCCGTCGCCCTAATATCGAGATTCAAATTGGCGAGGTTCAAGCTATCGCTCGACAAAGGTAATAAGCTAATCCCCGCCAAGGCTTGCTGCGTTTCGGTCAATTTCAGCGCTTGTTCGCCGTGTTCATCCGTCGACGCCGTTTGCGTTACCGAATCGCCGCTTTCCTTAGCGACGGGGGCGTGATCACCGCCAGCCAATACAGGCTGAGCGAGAAATGCCAGCGTGCTCAGCACGAATAATGCGAGCACGATGTTTGATAGGTTAAACCGACGCTTTTCAGACGTCGTTACAGCATCCAGTTGAAGGATATTTTCGTGGTGAGTATTTGAATTCATTATTGTGACCTCATGGGTTTACTGTGCGTGCGGCGGCATTAGATGTTATCGAAGGGACTGAGTTGAGCTTTTCGATAAAAGGCATAAGCTGGCCGCTTTCGCCCATCCAAGTTAACCAACTCTGATAGATAGCCGTTTCTAGGTTTAAGCCCACCAAATAACTGGCGGCTAACTGCCGACGACTCTGTAAGTACTCGCTAGTACTCACATCCCCCGCCTGCCATTGTTGGCTTAAGGATTTAGCCGCTTTAGCACCTGACACTTGCACTAACTCACGCCAGTCTTGGTAACGCTCAAGTAAACGCGGTAACGCGTAGAGGACGTGTTTCTGCTTGGCGGTAAGTACTCGCTCACGGGCAAGATAGCCTTGCTCCGCGATCGCGATGCCCTTATCGGCCACTGCTTGTAACTCACTGTAGTTATTGCGAACTTGTAGAGGAATCGACACGCCGACACCGAGCTTATTGTCCGTGCCCTCCTTTTCAGCGCCTAGGCTAATAGTCGGGTCAGCTGAAGCTTCCACTTTGACTTGCATGACATTAACTCTGGCGAGCAGCACTTGCTGATAAGCACTCGCCAGTGCTGGCAAGGCTGATTTAGAGGTGCCCAACTCGGCCGCTGGCGCTTGCTTAGCCTGAGTCACAAAGAAATGGATCTCCTTGATAAACTCACTAAAAGCGAAATTATTATCCCCAAGTAATTCAATTACTTTGCCATCGGCCACTAAGGCCACCTGCTCGGCTAAGGCGTAGTCGGCAGTATTAGAGGCGACTTCGAGTTGTATCAATTGCAGCTCGACGTTGGACAAATCCCCCGCCGCCAATCGCTGCTCAGCAATATTGAGCTGCGCCTTGGTGAACCTTAATTGCTGCTCGGCAAAGGTCAGCGCCTTACGGCTTTGCGCCTGTTCTGCCAACGCCAGTAAGCGTTCGGCCAACATTTGGCTACGCTCTAACCCTATGTCCGCTAAAAGGATTTGCGCTTCAAGCTCGGCACGCTGTGTCGCCACGCCGCGCTTGTCACCCCAATCGAGGGTTTGACTCAGCCCTAAGCTATAAGCATCTGTATCAGCATTTTGATAATTAAGCCCAAGTTCTGGGTTATACACAGCGCGATCTGCCGCCTGAATGGCCAGTTTGGCCTGTTGCTGCCTTACAAGCTGTGCCTGAACTTCAGGTAACTGATTGAACTGTGTGAGTAACTCAGGCAACCATAGGCCAAAGTTGACATGTGCCGTGTCGGTTTCTTTGGCGGGTAAGCCCAGTGATTGCGCCTTAAATGCCTCAACTTCAGCGGCTTTGATTTCAGGGGCATTAGCTTCAGAGGCTTTGGTTTCAAGGACCTTGACTTCAAGGACATTGACTTCAAGAGAGTCATTTTCTGCCGCGAGGGCAAAGGCTACCAATCCGGCGGCCAATACTAATCCGCAGCTAAACAAGCTCGATCTAAACAGACAAACTAACGTACGGGCGAGAATCGTTTTTTTCATCGCAAATCCTAACAATATCGAATGTGGATCGGCTGACTTTTGCGCCCAAAGCGAAACGGCTAGATGTGAGCTTCATTTAAATAGCTCAATGCAAAGCAATCATATCGTTCTGGGCATGGCAAATAAGCGCCGATCGAATCATCCCGCCAAGCAATACAGTAACGGCTAAAAAGCCAATGACGGCTCCAACAGTTAACGCTGCGAGCATCAGTTCAAGCGTATCTTTTGGGGGATGAACATAACGGGCTTATCACGCGGCAAAATAGAATGAGATCCAATCAGATGAATCAATCGTCCTAGACCGAGAAATAAGCCGAATATTAGAGAATTAAGCGATAGGAGGGCGGTATTTAGGTAAATTTTCAGGCGGAAAATAGGATACATCGGTAGGCAGATAGACGCTTTCTAACGCCTGTACAGGCTGACTCACTACCTGAGATAACAACGCCACATGACCGCCATGGCATTGGCAGTCGAGGCATAGGTCAAAATCTTGTATTTCAGTGGTTTTCACTAAGTGGGAATGAAATCCGTTGCTTTGGTTTTCACCCGCGTGATTACTGGTGACACCCGTGGAGTCCGCAAAGCCTAGCGCTTGCTCGCTTGGACAAACGCAATCGACACATTGGGCCAAAGTGGTCACTTGGGCGCTAAATTGCAGATGGGGATGATTGTCGGCTTCTTCCGCGCCATTGCCCGCATGTAACTGATGCGCACCCAAATTCGCGCCAGCAAATTGCAGCACGATAATGGCTATCAGTAAGGTCACCATTCGAGTAAAAAATGGCTTAGCGGTAGAATTCAAATATCACCTATAGCAAATAACGGATAACGGATAACGGATAACGGATAACGGAACATCTGACCCGTATGATAAACATAAGTTCACAGCTCGCAAGCAAAGTCTTTCAAGCTGTGATCTCTAAAGGCTAACGCTGACTTAAACACCCTGTGCTTATTTAAACACGCAACACTTATTTAAATACCCAGTGCTTATTTAAATACACAGTGCTTATTTAAATACACAGTGCTTAGCGTAATCAGCGGCTTCGTTAGCAGTCCAATCGCCAGACGGCTTATTTTTCATCTGTTTACACCAAGCATCACTGCCCACTTCTGGCGCGCAGGCACTCAGTCCAGCGGTAAATGCCAACACTAACGCAATCGCACTGACCTTAGAAACTGTCAGTGAAGAAAAAGAGCGCGATTTCAATAATGACATACTTAATTCCTTGTAAATATGGCCTAAATTAGACCATTAAATATTTGAACGCTTAGTGATCCAAGCAATCGCTTTGGCTTTCTGTTCGAGTGGAAACCAAGCCACTTCGCCCTGCATAAAAGGACCAAGTAAGCGCACCGCATTTCCCACCCAATCAGGTCCGCCCACAAATACTAAGGCTTCAAAATTAGGCAATTGGACTTCACCACTACCGGTCAGCGACTCAAATTCCCAGCCCTCGAGTAACACATCTGCCTCAATATACAGGCAAACTTGGCCCCAATCCTTACGATAACTCTTAATCGCCGGCTGTAAACGGGTCCGATAATCGGTGGAGGATAGTCGGCCACTGGCAAAAAGACTGATAACACCCTTAGCAATATCGGGGATTTGGCATAACATAGAGGCACTCCGAATCGAGAACACTTTTGCAAGCAATGGCCTTGGCCAATGCAATGGCAAAGAATACGCCCGATGATAACAAATCTATTGAAAAGCCATAAGTGATTATTGATAGCTTCTCAATCCATGCTGAAAAATGCCTAAGTTTGCCATGATAAAAATCTCAAACCGTGTGGAACTTCAGGAAAATGAAATCGAGTGGCAATTTATCCGTTCGAGTGGCGCAGGCGGTCAGCACTTAAATAAAGTGTCCACCGCTGCGCAGCTAATTTTCGATATTAAAAGCTCATCATTACCCGAGTATTACCAAGAACGCTTGCTCAACAAGGCCGATCACCGCATCACTAAAAGCGGCAAAATCATCATTAAATGCCAAGCGAGCCGCAGCCAAGATGCCAACCGCCAAACGGCGTTGGAGCAATTTATCGCCTTAGTCGCCAGCGTCGGTGAAGTGCAGAAAAAACGCATTCCTACCCGCGCCACCAAAGGCAGCCAAACGCGGCGATTAGAGTCCAAGAAACAAAAAGGCGCCACTAAAGCCATGCGTCAGCAAAAGACTGATTATTAGCGTTAATCAGCATTAGGCCGCAGTTGAAACTGGCCAACAATGGCGCAGAATTTCAATGGCATAGTCGGCTCGCACATGATCAGCTCGCACACAATCGACTAATGGATAATGCAAAATCGATTTGAACAGGTTAAGTTAGTGGCCTATGTAGAAAACTGAAATAAATTTTTCCAACTTTAATCCCAGCATTAATCCCAAGGCATGTCGTAAAGGAAAGCGCAATGAGTCACAAAATTTTGCTCGTCAATGGCCCCAATCTCAACCTCTTAGGCCGCCGCGAGCCCAGCGTTTACGGTCATCAAACCTTAGCCGACATAGTGGCGGAGTTAAACCAGCAGGCAAAATTGGCGGGAGTTGAGCTCGAACATATTCAGTCCAACGCCGAATTTGAGCTAATCAATGCGATTCATGCAACCGATGCCCAGATGATTATTATCAATCCCGCCGCCTTTACCCATACCAGCGTCGCCCTGCGTGATGCCCTGCTTGGCGTGGCAATTCCGTTCTTTGAAGTGCATTTATCCAATGTGCACGCCCGTGAAGCCTTTCGCCACCATTCCTATTTTTCCGATAAGGCGATAGGCGTGATTTGCGGTTTTGGTTCACAGGGTTATGAGTTTGCACTGGCGGCGGCCATTAAGCGGCTCAACCAGCCACAGTAATCCCATTCAATAGCGTGCTTTGCAAGGGCAGATAAATGGCAATGGATCTTCGTAAAATTAAAAAACTCATTGAGTTAGTACAAGAATCTGACATAGCAGAACTGGCGATCACAGAAGGTGAAGAATCAATTCGCATCACCCGCTACAGCCCTATGCCAGCCAATATGCAATCACAGCAAGCGATCCCCAGAGCACCTGTGGCGCCTTTGAGTGAACAGGCAAAGCAAACAGGCATTTCGCCAAGTACAGAAGGTTTTGTACAAGTCTCACCTATGGTCGGCACTTTTTACGCGGCGGCAGAACTCGATGAGGTGCCGCTGGTTAAAGTCGGTCAACGAGTGAGCCAAGGTGAAGTGATCTGCATTATCGAAGCGATGAGAATGATGAATCCCATCCAAGCCGAGCACGATGGCGTGGTCAGCGCTATTTGGGCCAAAGACGGCGATGAAGTGGCATTCGATCAGCCACTATTTACCTTAATCTAACCGCTCGCCTTCCCATGAATTGAAGCGCACTTAGATTTAAGATGCGGTTTTCAAACCAAGACAGCATTAACCGAGGTCACTATGATATTAATTACCGGCGCCAGCAGTGGTTTAGGTGCGGCACTCGCATCGCTCTACGCCAAAGAGAATGAAGCACTGACACTCACAGGTCGCCATGCCGAGCGCCTGCAAACCGTCGCCAATGCATTAACGCCCTTCTCCAACAAAACTATCGCTGCTATCACCGCCGATCTCGCCAGTGAATCGAGTCTCGAAGCCCTGTTCGATGGCCTAACGCAAGCCCCTAAAACCGTGATCCACTGTGCGGGCAGCGGCTACTTTGGTGCAATTGAAACCCAAGGGGCGAGCGATATCCAAAACCTACTCAATAACAATGTCACCTCGACGATTTTGTTAGTGCGGGAATTAGTGAAACGCTATAAAGATCAAGCAGTCACTGTGGTTGTGGTCATGTCCACCGCAGCACTGGCCGCCAAGGCGGGAGAATCCACTTACTGCGCGGCAAAATGGGCGGTGCGGGGATTTATCGAGTCGGTGCGATTAGAGCTTAAACAAAGCCCAATGAAGTTGATTGCCGTGTATCCCGGCGGCATGGACACAGGCTTTTGGCCCAGTAGCGGTAAGGCTTTAGATACCTCAAGCTTTATGTCCGCCGATGAAGCGGCTAGCATGCTCAAACAAGCCTTGGTTGCCACAGAGCATGGTTATATCGCCGATATCACCATACAAAGGGGCTAAATGTGCGGATTCGAGACGCAGAATATGACCACTGCGTCTCTTCCTTAGCACTCACTAGTCGGCGCAGTTCGCTGTGTTTAGGGTAACGACGCGACGGCTTTCTCTGTGGGTCAGCCACCACATCAGCAGTCCACCCAATGACAACAAAGATGCCGCATAACCTGTCGCGGCAATGCCTTGTCCAGACAGTATCACTAAACTGCCCACCCAAGGCCCAATTGCATTGGCAAGATTAAAGGCGCATTGCACTAAAGCGCCTGTCATGGCTTGCCCATCGGGTGCCACATCCATCAATCTGGCTTGCACAATAGTGGCAAGCCCTAACCCACAACCGACAAAAAATACCACGGGCATCAGCGCCCAGTAATGTCCGGTCAAACTCGGGTAAATAGCCAACACCACAGTGCTTAACACTAACGACCAAAACGCCGCCGCTAAGGCCGACTTATCCGCCGCCCAGCCGCAAACTAAGGTGCCCAATGTTGCGCCAATACCAAATACTGCCATCATGATTGGGATCTTAAACGGCTCGACTTGTGTCACTTGGATTAAGGTTTCAGCCAGATAGGTATACACGCAGAAGATACCGCCAAAGCCAATGGCCGCGATACCGAGCGTCAGCCAGACTTCACGATTCTTCAGGGTTTGTAGCTCTTTTTGGGGACTCGCATCAGCGGGCACGGCTTGATTGGGCGCTAAAAAATACACCATTATCGCGGTAATGGTCGCCAGAATCGCCACTATACCAATGCCCGAGCGCCAGCCCACGGTTTGCCCCATCCAAGTCGCAAACGGCACACCGATAATCGTCGCCAGCGTAAGGCCAATAATCACCCGCGATACGGCGCGGGCCTTCATTTCTGGCGGCACTAAAGAGGCGGCGAGCAACATAGCCACGCCGAAATAAGCGCCGTGGGGCAAGCCGCTGAGAAAACGAAAAAAGATTAACCAATTCAATGATGGCGCTAACGCACTTAAGCCATTGGCCACCGCCATTAACCCGGCTAAAGCAATCAAGAGTGTTCGCCGTCTGACCCTAACGGCCAGCACCATGATAATTGGCGAACCGACCACAACCCCCAGCGCATAGGCACTGATGGCATAACTCACATGGGCAACCTCTACCCCTAAATCGCTCGCGATATAAGGCACTAAGGTCATGGAAGCAAATTCTGTGGTGCCTAAAGCGAATGTTCCGAGTGCTAAGGCAAGTAACACCCATAATGTACTGGCGCCCTTTTGCTGGTTTTGGGCAGCCTGATTTCTAACAGTATTCAAACCTCTTCTCCGCTATGCTATAAAACGACAACTAGCTAATACCAATCGAATCAAATATCTGTTCATTCAGCGGGAGTTCAACGCGCTTTAGACAAGGCGAAGGCTTGAAGGCATAGTGGTGCTCTGTCGAAAGCCTTAAACGCAGTATAAAGCGCGTTGAAACCCGCCCTTCGGGAGCCACACAGGCATCCCACTCCCGTGTTGCATTGACTTAAAAGGGAATACCATTTCTGCGTCAATGCGCCTTGGATTGAGATGCCTGTGAGGCTCTGAACTGATTAGATATTTAATGTGATTGGTATAACTCACTAATAAAAAGATAATAAAAGATGATAAATAAATTGGAGCCCACTAAGGGGCTCCAATTTCTCAGTCATTTACCTAATGTAAATCTATCTGACTAACTGTTCTTGATAGGTTTGACTGTTCCAGTCGTAGGCGTAAAGCGTGCCTTGCCACTCGTAAAGTGTACGGCCATCTTGCTGCACAATTCTGGCATTGCTCGGCAAGCTAGACACACTGTGCGCCGCCCGTCGACGGGGAGTCGCAGCCGTCTTGCTTGCGGCATTGCTAGCTTGCGACACCAGTTGCCCAGTCGATTGTCCGGCCATATTTACAGGTATACTCGATACCATACGGCCTTCACTTGCAGAATATTGCATGCTGGTTGTGACCCGTACAGGCGCAGAAATAGCCACTGGTTCATCATCGTAGCGCATAGGAATCGACAGGCCTATGCCCGAATAGGGCGAGTTCCAGTAATTTCGAGCGTAAGCGTCACGCGAAGTATTCCAGCCCCAATCATTATTCCATTGGCTGTTCACACCATAACCGACATTCCAGCCAGAACCCCAACCTGTTGCAAGCCCTAAACCCAGTCCTAAACCCCAAGGGTAATAAGGTCGGTAATAGGGACGATAATGGCGATTATTGTTGCGCACATGGCGGTTGTCGTAATAATTGTCATGACGATTGTTGTAATGACTTTCTCCACGGCTGTGGCTATCACGATGACCTTGGCGCTCGCCTTGCTCCGAATGGTCCCGATTTCCGGCAACCGCCGCAGTCGACACACTGAGCGCGCCCAAGAGCGATATCCCCACAGCCAGCGACAAAACCAAACACTTTAGCGGCCGCTTAAGCACGCCATGTGATTGACTTTGAACACACTTTCCTTGAGTAAACTTTACTGGGATATTCATATAAACCTCGAAATAAAGGGCGTAAGCGAGATCAATCGTGACTTACTGGCGTCCATTTTACGCTTCCTAAGCTTGAAGATCACTGAATTGGTTAACCCTAAAACAGAAAAATGCTATAGTGCGCGCCACACGGATTTTCATTGCAGAGGCTATTTCCACATGAGTTTTAAGGATTTACGCAGCTTTATTGATCATCTGGAAGCCAATGGCGAACTCAAACGCATTAGCTACCCAGTTGATCCTCATTTAGAAATGACAGAGATCGCCGATCGCGTATTACGCGCTAAGGGCCCTGCGCTATTATTTGAAAATCCCAAAGATCATCACATGCCCGTGTTGGTAAACCTGTTCGGTACGCCAAAACGTGTGGCCATGGCGCTCGGTAAAGACGATCCCTTAGCGTTGCGAGAAGTGGGCGAACTGTTAGCCTTTTTAAAAGAACCCGAACCACCACGGGGCTTTAAAGACGCGATCGCTAAGATCCCTATGTTCAAGCAAGCCTTGAATATGCCGCCAAAAACAGTGCGCAATCCCCCTTGCCAACAGGTTGTCAAAACCGGCGATGAGGTCGATTTAACTAAATTGCCTATTCAGCATTGCTGGCCGGGCGATGTCGCGCCACTGGTGACCTGGGGCTTAACCATCACCAAAGGCCCGCGCAAGAGTCGTCAGAATTTAGGCATTTATCGCCAACAATTACTGGGTAAAAACAAGCTGATTATGCGCTGGTTATCCCACCGTGGTGGCGCGTTAGATTTTGCTGATTTTAAACAACAATTCCCCGGTGAGCGTTATCCGGTTGTGGTCGCACTCGGCGCCGATCCTGTGACCATTTTAGGCGCCGTCACCCCAGTCCCCGATTCCATGAGCGAATACGCTTTTGCCGGTTTACTGCGCGGTGAACGTACCGAAGTCTGTAAGGCATTAAGCTGCGATTTAGAAGTGCCCGCCACCAGTGAAATCATCCTCGAAGGTTATATCGATCCTGAGGAACTGGCGGAAGAAGGCCCCTACGGCGATCACACGGGTTACTACAACGAAACCGATAAGTTTCCAGTATTTACCGTTACCCACATCACTCAGCGTAAAGATGCCATCTACCACAGCACTTACACTGGCCGTCCACCGGATGAGCCCGCCATGCTGGGGGTTGCATTAAACGAAGTGTTTGTGCCGATTTTGCGTAAGCAATATCCTGAGATCGTTGATTTTTATCTGCCACCTGAGGGCTGTTCGTACCGCATGGCAGTGATCTCCATTCGCAAACAATATCCGGGACATGCCAAACGAGTGATGATGGGCGCTTGGTCTTTCCTGCGTCAATTTATGTACACAAAGTTTATTGTCATAGTGGATGAAGATGTGAACTGCCGTGACTGGCAGGATGTGATCTGGGCGATCACCACCCGAATGGACCCTAAACGCGATACTGTGATGATCGAAAACACCCCGATCGACTACCTCGATTTTGCTTCACCCGTTGCGGGCTTAGGCTCAAAAATGGGACTCGATGCCACTAATAAGTGGGAAGGTGAAACTAACCGCGAATGGGGCACGCCAATCGTGATGGATCCAAAAGTAAAACAAAAGATCGACTCAATCTGGGATGAGTTAGGCATAGACGACAGCCCAACCCTATAATTCAGCTTAAGCCGTTACTCAAATATCGGCTTAAGCCAAGAGAATAGGCCAATAACAGGCCGCTAAAGCGACACCTAGACACATACTGTTGAAGAAAGGTGCAAAGGAAGTTTGATGAAAACCATACGTTGTAAGATAGAGAAAGTTAGCCCATTTAACGATGCCGTATATCAAGTATTGTTAAGACCAGAAACCGCCTTCGATTTCCAAGCGGGGCAATACTTATGTGTTGTCATGGGTGAAAAAGATAAACGTCCCTTCTCTATCGCGTCAGCGCCAAACGCCGAGCTGATCGAATTACACATTGGCGCCGCTGTAAGTGAAAGCTACCCAATGCAAGTGGTCGAGCGCCTGAAAGCCTGCGCCATTGACGGCAGCACTATCGACATCGAAGCCCCAGGCGGCGACGCCCACCTGCGCCACGAAAGCCAACGCCCTCGCCTATTAATCGCCGGCGGCACAGGTTTCTCTTACATTAAAAGTATCGTCGAGCACCAAATCGCCATTGGTCAACAGGTTAAAACTACCCTGTATTGGGGTTGTCGCACCCAAGATGCCATGTATTTTGAAGCCATCGCCCGCCAATGGCACGACGCTCACCCTTGGTTGAACTTCGTCCCAGTGATCGAAGAAGCCCCAGCCAATTGGCAAGGTAAAACCGCCAATCTGTTAGCGCAAATCAAGCAAGATTTTGTCAGCTTAAATGGCTACGACATCTACATCGCCGGCCGTTTCGACATGGTGGGTGCAGCACGGGAAATCTTCCGTGAGATTGGTGTAGAAGAAGCACATCTCTACGGTGATGCGTTCGCGTTTATCAAATAATGCGATAATTTGTTAGCTTGGCTGGCTAACCTTTGCCAGTTGAGCTGCAAATAATAAACCCTAGTTTTTACTGGGGTTTTGTTTTTCTATCTTGCAGATGGCGGTCAATTGAGTTTACCCAAACTTCGTTTGGATTAAAGTCGTGGGGCTTCACCCCTGATTTTTTAATAAAGAGTCGACCAAGGAGGACTGCTCGTCCTATCAAAAACGTCCATGTTAAATAGCCAGCTCGATATCCATATCTCGCGCTCAAAGCGGCCGTAGGCCTTCGCCCTTGGATTCTCCAAGACGAACAACTTCCATATCTAACTGCCAGTTCGTCATCCATGACTCTCGTTCATAACGCTGCTGCGCAGCATTCTCCCTAGCGAAGTTACATGCATTAGTGACTGGCTTCGTGCTTATTCGAAAATCGCTCACGCGATTTTCTTCAACCCCTTCAGCAACTTCGCAGGTGATAGGTATTATCTGTAGCTAACGAGTTAAAAATTTAATTTTAATCATACTGTTATCACTATTTATAGATTTTTAATTCCATTAAAAGAAGCGGCTAATTGTTGAAGCTCGCCAGTTTCATGAAGCCACAAATAAACCGTGTCCAAAAACCTGCCTGACTCTTTGATAAAAACCATTTGGTCACCTAACCCATTGCCCGCAATGGTGATGGCATTCTCAGGGAAATGACCGAACCCTTTGCAGGAACTAGTTTCATAAAGGATGTGATGACAAGTGCGGGAAATTCGTTTTCTATCGGAAGTATCTTTAATCGGGTACAACTCCCAATCATCATCTGCCGTAGCAGCCTCGCCACCATTATCCAATTTCATTGCTTCACGATATTCGTGTGGCAATGTTGCACCCAACTCTTGTTCAGTTAGGACTAGTTGTTCTTCCGATAAATCAAAAGGCACTTATCTCTCCTTAGCTCTTAGCAACTTAAAGGTTTAACTTTAATCAAAGCCAAAATCAACGTCGTGGGGCTTCACCCGACCAAGAGGGGATCAACAGCAATCCCCTCTTGGAACTCCCTTGCCGCCCCTAGCGAAGTTACATGCATTAGAGACTAGCCTTGGTCTTATGAATAAATTGCTATCGCTTCCGAAGGCAACGTCCCTGTACCTACGGAAGCTAGCCGGTCATCCATGACCGGACTCACGCAATTTATTCCAACGCCCCGCGGCAACTTCGCGGGGGATCGGTGTAACCTTTAGCATCAAATGTATGCCTATCCGTACTTCCTCTCTTTGCTCCCAGTAACCTGAAAGTCTTCTTTTTACTACTATCTTCCTGAATATTTAACAATGGATGGCTCATTTAAATTTACATGATATGATTACTAAAATTAAAATTTCAACTTAATTAAATAATTTTCCCCTATATAAGCATGGACATATGAGATGAAGGATATAAATATAGGTTTCTGGCTGACGCTAGCCACATTGATAGTTATCGTTGTCTGGTGTGGATATTACATCGTAGTCAAAAATATAAATCACAAAGATATGGTATTTTCTTACACTGCATTATTTGCAGCAATGTGTCTATTTTTATTGAATGTTTATTTTTCAATGCGTAGTGAAAGTGAAGTGAAATATATACACTCACACATATACCACAAAGGTGATCTTATCTGTTTTTATAAGCACGACGATGCTAAGCATATTCCATTCTTTGTTTCAAAAAATAATAGGTTAATTTATAGTTCATCTAAAATTCCTCTTTCGGAAGAAGTTGTACTGTATAGTGATATTAATGAGAGAATAGAACTCAATAAAAAATTAGTCGAATATATGAGGTCATGTTTCATAGGTTCTCTTGCAAATGACTTCCATGATTGGGAGGAGAATCCTAAAAATAACGTCCGAGGAACAGCTTTTTTTTTCATATCCAACGATGTGGATAATAAACATGAATATGTATCTCATCGAGATATAATCCGGTGTTCGGGGGTAAATGTCAGCGAGGAGATGTTAGGCGATTGTAATATAGCTAAGTGGATTAAGTTACCCAAAGGAACAAAGGTAAAAAAATCGGAAAATGGAGTGATATTTGAAAACTCTCATGTCTTAATAAAAGTTGAGTTTAATGTCGATATAAATCATGCATGGGACTTAAAATATCACCCTAATGGGACAACTTATACTATTGGTGCAGCCCTTCCTCCGTCTGAGCGTTCCATCACGTACTTTTCCACGATTAAGTATTCTACAGAATTCAAAAAGGAATTATCAGGGAGCCCTAATAAGATAATATATAAGGTGTGGTCTGATAAATTATTTAATTTTATAAATGATGGTTTTTCATTATCCTAAATTACCTACACCTCTAGCTAAAAGCTAGGGGGCATATATTAAAAGATGGAACAGGCAAAACTCTTTTGAGATAAGCAGCTAACCCCAAAATAGCAGGAGTTCACCTCCCCCTGCGAAGTTGTCGAAATACGCAGATAAAAATGCCGTGGCGACATCATGGATGATGGCGCAGGCTCGGGGGCACATGGATGTGCCATCTGAGCCGTTAGGCGATTTTTATTGGAGTATGAGACTGGTAACTAATGCATGTAACTTCGCTAGGGGCGTCATGGAGAATCCAAGGAGGATAGGACGAGCAGTCCTCCTTGGTCGGGTGTGGGGTGAAGCCCCACGACGTTGACTTAGATTTTGATTTAAAAAGTTAACAGTTAAACTAATGCCCAAAACTCAAACGAAGTTTGAAAACCCACAGCCCTGCGGCGACTGAGCAGCCCCTTACACTTGTGGTCTATGTAGATCGAAACGCAGATCTTCGGAGATCCCATAATAAGCCGATGGGCCGCCGGCACGTAATACGGGCTCGGCAAGGGCAGTTTGATAAATCCCCTCGGCATTGAGTAAATGCTTAGCAATATGCACGGCCACCACTTCACCTAACACTAACCAAGTATCGATCTTGTCGCCATTGGCGGCGGTTAACTGGATACATTGGGACAATTTGCATTCGAAGTTTACTGGGCTTTCAGCCACTAAATCGGCCTTAACAATGGTGCCAGCTTTAGCCGTGAGTCCGGCAAAGCTAAACTCATCTTGACCGCGTGGCAGCATGGCGGAGGTTTGATTCATCTGCTCGGCTAAGCCGCGGGTGGTGAGGTTCCACACAAACTCCCCTGTCTCGAAGATATTAGCAACACTGTCTTTCCAGCCTGTGCTGGCAAAGCCGATGATGGGCGGTTTGTAGTTGAAACAATTAAAAAAGCTGTAAGGTGCAAGATTGCGTTGCCCCTGAGTATTCCGCGATGAAATCCAGCCGATTGGTCGAGGCCCCACAATCGCATTTAAAGGATCGTGTGCAAGGCCATGGCCTTTGCTCGGTTCGTAAAAATAGCGGTTATCAGCAGTCATACTTCATCCTTTTGTTATTGCCACAACAATACTGGAGCAATTAATACAGCCATCACAGGTACGCTTTCATAGCCGCTATCTTACCCAAGTTTCGAGCAGCGACCAAAAGTCTGTAGGGCAACTTAAGTAAACTCCTTGAACAACATCTGGCTGCAAATTTCAAATCCAACACACTCTTCTGCTAAAGTGATACTTATCAGTGGGCTAAAAAGCCTAACTCTGCTAAATAGCATGTGACAAATGAAGGAGCGGTGAATGGACGCGATAAAAGGGGGATGGAAGAGGTTGTTGTTGGTCGCAGTGCTGTTAGCGACAGGTTGTGCCAGCGTAGCGCAAATCGATTTCAATAGCCTGTTTGGCACTAGCTCACCACAAAAACGCGTCGAAAATGCACAGCTGAACGACCAATTTATTCAACAGGCCGAGTTTGTGCACACACAAGTTGAGCCTATTCTCAATAGCCGCTGCGTGGTATGTCATGCCTGTTACGATGCCCCCTGCCAGTTAAAAATGACCTCGAGCGAAGGTATAGAGCGTGGGGCGAGTAAGGAAAAGGTTTACCAAGGCACACGCTTAGTCGCTGCCACACCTAATCGTTTACTTGTCGATGCCTTTACCCCAGAAGCTTGGCGTCAACGCGGGTTTTACCCCATGCTAAACGAGCGCGATCAAACCCCAGAAGCCAATACCCAAGCCTCGGTATTAGCCAGAATGCTCACGCTTAAGCAAATGCATCCCCTGCCCGAAGACAAGATTTTAGATAAGCGTTTTGATTTCAGGCTAGACAGAGTTCAGCAGTGCGCCAGCATAGAGGAAATGGACAAATACGAGCAAAGCCAGCCCCTTGCAGGTATGCCTTATGGCTTGCCAGCACTGAATGCTAATGAGCATCAAGTGTTGATGCACTGGCTCGAGCAAGGTGCACCACTGCCATTTGCACAGGCACTTACACCTGAATTTATTGCAGAAATAACCCACTGGGAGGAGTTTTTAAACGGCGACAGTTTAAAAAGCCAATTAAGTGCACGTTACATTTATGAGCATTTGTTTGCCTTCCATTTATATTTTGAATCTTTAAATCAGCCAAACGCCCAGCCTTTATTCTTCGAGTTAGTGCGTTCTCGGACGCCGCCGGGGCAAGCGCTGGATATTATCGCCTCCCGTCGTCCCTTCGATGATCCTAAGGTGGAGCGAGTCTATTACCGCTTTCGGCCTTATCGGGCAACCATAGTCGATAAAACCCATATCCCCTACGCTTTGAATACCGGCTTGCTGGATAACTGGCAACAATGGTTTATCGATGCGGATTACTCAGTCACTCAACTGCCGAGCTACAAGCCGAGCGTTGCAGCCAATCCCTTTGAAGCTTTTATTCAAATTCCTGCCAGTGCGCGCTATCGATTTATGCTGACCCGCGCCCAAGATACCATTATGGGCTTTATCAAAGGTCCAGTGTGCCGTGGTCAGGTGGCGCTCAATGTCATTAACGATAGATTCTGGGTGTACTTTGTGACTCCAGATTATATGGACGACACTGACTTTAGCGCTTTTTACCATTCCCAACTTGAAAACCTACGTATGCCTGCAGAGGAAGAAAGCACTGCATTAGCAGTAACTTGGGTGAAATATGCCGCCAAGCAAGGAAAATATATGCGGGCGCGTAATCAGTTCTTGAACGAGAAATTCAAAAACGGCCAGCACCTCACCATAGACGGACTCTGGGATGGCGACGACAACAATGATAATGCCAGCCTGACAGTGCTGCGCCACTTCGACAATGCCACAGTGGTCAAAGGCTTAGTCGGCGAGCCCCCAAAAACGGCTTGGATTATCGATTATGCCTTGCTGGAGCGTATCCACTATTTATTGGTCGCGGGTTTCGATGTTTATGGTAACTACGGCCACCAGCTATTAACTCGCTTATACATGGATTTTTTACGTATGGAGGGGGAATCGAATTTCCTGACCCTGTTGCCACAGGAGGAAAGGCGCAAGCAGTTGAGTGATTGGTATCAAGGGGCTGGAACTCAACTCACGGCCTTTATCGCAGGGGATATCAACACCTTTCATCAGCCTACGGGCGTACTCTACTTTAGTGACGATCTAAAGGGCGAGCTGTATCAAAAACTCGGGCAGAAGGTTGCTAAGGTTCAACCCAATCGATATCACATAGAAAATAGTAGCTTGCAAATACATAGCAAAGCACTTTTACACACATTAGATCGATTAAAAGGCACACAAGCGACCCTGTTACCTGAACTAACCATGATCATGGTGGAACCTGAAAAAGCGGGTAAAGCTGAGATATTTACCTTAGTTCGCAATAGCGCTCATCGGAATATTTCGAGCCTGTTTAATGAGGCGAGTAACCGCGAACCCGCTAAAGATGACGTCACTTTAGTGCATGGCTTATTGGGCAGTTATCCTGAGGCATTTTGGCAAGTGAAAGAACAGGACTTGCCTAACGTCGTGGCGACAGTAGAGAAAATGCAAACTGAAAAAGACTATGAAGCACTGTTAGATATGGTGGGTGTACGCCGTACCGATCCGAAGTTTTGGGCCTTTAGTGACAAACTCAATCAGATCTTTTTCGACAATCACCCGATAGAAAGTGGGTGGCTGGATTACAACCGACTGCAAAATCGTTAATAAAAAGGGGAACGTTAGTGTTCCCCTTCCTTTCAAATCAACGCAGTAAACTTACCAGATCTTAACGCGATCTTCAGGGGCTAAATACAGCTTATCGCCAGGCTTAACATCGAATGCAGTATACCAAGCATCTAAGTTACGCACGGTCAGCGCGCGGTACATGCCGGGGGCATGTCCATCGGTTACCACCCGAGCACGCAGGGCTTCGTCACGCATCTTAGTGGCCCAGGTTTGCGCAAAGCCGATAAAGAAGCGTTGATCACCCGTAAAGCCTCCAATCACTGGGGCATCTTTGTCTTTAAGCGAGGCATGGTAAGCATCATAAGCGGCGGCTAAACCTGCTACGTCGGCAATGTTTTCACCTAAGGTCAACTTGCCATTGACGTGTAAATCAGGGAAAGGCGCATAAACATCAAACTGCTGCGCTAACGCATCTCCTTGCTTATCAAATTGAGCAAAGTCAGCGGGCGTCCACCAGTTACGCATAGCGCCAGTCGAGTCGAATGCCGCGCCATTGTTATCAAAACTATGGCTGATTTCATGACCAATCACAGCGCCAATCGTGCCATAGTTGTAAGCGGCATCGGCCTTAGCATCGAAGAATGGCGGTTGCAAAATACCCGCAGGGAAGTTAAGCGCATTCTGCACGGGCAAATTCACCGCATTCACCACTTGCGGCGTCATCCACCACTCGCCTTTATCCATTGGTTTGCCAATCTTGGCTAACTGGTGGCTGTACTCCACTTTTTCGCCATTGATGGCATTGGCGTAGGCATTGGTCGCAGTCACTGCATAGCTGTCGTAATTGCGCCATTTGTCGGGATAACCCACGCCCACTGCCATAGTGGCCACTTTTGCTAGGGCTTCTTTCTTGGTTGAAGGGTCCATCCAATCGAGTTTTTCCACTCGCTGACCGAAGGCGGCCACTATGTTATCCACCATAGTGCTGACTTCTGCTTTGGCCGAAGCGGGGAAATATTGCTCGGCATAGGCATGGCCTACGGCATCACCTAAATATTGGTCGAGTGCTGCTAAGGCACGTTTATCGCGGCTGCGCTGCTCTGGCGTGCCAGAAAGCTTAGTGCCATTAAAGGCAAACGAAGCGTTGTCGATAGCCGATGGCAACACATCAGCATGGCTGTTGATATGGTGGAACACGAGCCAATCTTTCCATGCTTCTAAAGGCTCAGAGGCCACAAGCGCAGAAAGTCCCGTAATCGCCGTTGCATGGTAGGCCGCAAATTTAGGCTGATTGCCCAGTTGCGCCGCCGCTAGAAAGGCAGTCCAATCGATGCCCGGAGCTTTGGCATCAAAGTCAGCACGGCTCCATACACCCGAAGACTGAGTAAAATCTTCGCTTGCTTCACGGCTGGCGTGGGCCGCGGCAATCTTGTTTTCAAGGGCAAAAATACGATCGGCACGGACAGCGGCATCGCTCACACCCGCATCTTTAAGCAAGGTTTCAATGTAAGCGCGGTAAGCGGTGCGAATGTCGACCATTTTAGGATCGGCAGACAGGTAATATTCGCGCTCAGGTAAGCCTAAACCGCCCTGTAAAAAGTAAGGTAAGACTTCGCCCGGCGTTGCTAAACCTTGGGTGACGAAGATCCCAAATAGGTTTTCGGTATAAAAATCGGTCGCGTTGAGAGGATCGACATCGGCGCGCAGATTTCCGCCTAACGCCGCAGATAAATCCTGCTTGCTCGCAATAGCCTCATAACGGGCAATATCTGCCTCGGCAGGCTTCATTCCTGCGGCATCAATAGCGGCGGTATCTGTGTAAGCCTTGTAGAAATCGGCGATACGCGCTTCGTCGCTCCCCACCGCATGTTGCGCTTTCACCAGATCGGCAATCAAACTGGTTTTATGCTTTTCGGTTGCTTCAAAGGCAACGAGGAAAGCGCCAGTGCTGGAGCGATCGGCAGGGATCATCGTCGTTTTCATCCATTCGCCATTGGCGTAGGTATAAAAATCATCCCCTGGTTTTACCGTTGGCGTCATAGCCGCGACATTAATGCCAATCGGCATTTGAGCCGCAACGTCTTGACTTTTTGGCGCGTTTTCGCTGGTTTTAACTGTGTTTTCTGTGGTGTTATCACTGCAAGCAGTGAGCCCAGCCAGTACTGAAGTTGACAGTAATAGCACGGGAATAAGACGGTCCGACATGAATGACTCCTCTTTTTTTTATTATTGTATTTATAGTGTGATTGCTATGTTTGGCAGTGTAACTGGCACTGAATGAAGAAGTAAAACAAAGCCAATTTTTATGATAGAAAGTTAATGCAAACAATTTGAGCCAGACGCTGAAATACGCAGCTTAGCATCATCACGACCGCGCTCAACTGCAGGCACAAAAAAGCCGACGCTATGTCGGCTTAATCAAGTTTGGCTAATGACTACTCTATAATTTGATCTGAGTGTACTGAGTCCACGCAAGCACTTGTCCCATCTGAGGAATGATCCATACTGCCGTGTGCTCATTTTGATAAACACGATAATAAAATAAATCTTCATCACGGATATCATGCTTACGAATTTCACGGTAGAACTGCATAGCAGAATGGCTGACTTCATCCGGTTTTGTCAGTTCTTTTTGTAACACTTTAACGTGAAAAACATCGACTTTAAGGTCATCAATTGTGGTCTGGTACTGCTCAAACTCACCGCGGATAGTGTATTTAATCGGCGTCGTTAAACAATCTTGATCTGTAATACAGGAGGTCGAATAAAACTTACCCTTATTTTGCCCTTCATAGACCAGAGACATACTGAGATCGTTACGAACTAAGAGTTCGCCCGCGACGGGAAAATAAATATCCGCATGGTAATTATGCTCAAGTAGCTCACCCATTCCTTTATCATCCGCAGGGAGGACAATACGGTTATAGCGAATGCGCTGCTCCATTATTTGGCTCAGCGGAATAAACTCCGCCATATTTAATCCTGCGGGTTTTGCATCTATCGCCGTGATATTGATGATGCCGTGACCACTGCAGGCATCGGCGTCCAGCTCAGGGCAAATCGCCATCGAATAATTTTTGCCATCCGTTGAGGTAAATGCACTGAAGTAATTAAGGTTATTGATGTGATTTCCCTCTGGCGCTAAATGTTTTTGCCACCATGAAGGATGTAAACGATCCTCATCACCAATATAGAAGGTTCGCGCCGTCCCCAGCGTGCCACCAATATTGAGGCTGATATATTTATCGGCATGCCATTTAGCCACCTGTTTAACCACCGCATGGTGGTCGCTCACATACCAAACGATTGCCAAGATAGCGCACAAGAGGGCAATACCAGCAACTTTAGTCCAAACCGACACCCCCACTAAGGCATCACGAATTGCATTCGCATCATTGATCGCCAGCATCTTTACATGGGATTGTTCAGAGATATGCAATTGATACCCGCGGCGTGCCACGGTTTTAAGCTGCACTTCGGTATAGGGTTCGAGCTTTTTACGTAAGGTACTGATGCATTGCGTTAAAGAGGTAGGAGCAACCACCCTTTCAGGCCAGCCGACCTGCAGCAATTCTTCCTTAGTAAAAATGGCATTCGTGGATGATAACAGCAGCACTAATAAGGCCGTTTCGGAAAAAGTCAGGCTGATGGTTGTCCCATTCACATGATCGACTAATTCCTTAGCCTGTTCATCTAACATTAAATAAGATGTGATTTTATGCATGTTAAACGCCTGAAAGATCAGCCAATACTGATAAAGTTTGATTACACTAACAACATGCAATCATAATGTGACATTGTTTCTTTCCAAGAAAACGATGATATGCAATCACCAAGTCAAGATGGTTAATTTTACCTTTTAACAACATATAAGAGTGTGACTCTATACTCAGTTTAGTCATTGTTTAATAAGTACAAAGTTAGACTAATACAGAGGTCGCTAAACTAGATTTCTTGGTATTTAAAGATCCAAGAACAACACAAAAGTAATGCACCAATCCAGCCACCCAGCAAACCATACATTAAGGGTAAGCCAAGCCCAGTTTGAGCAAGCAGAGTGAGACTACTTTTAGCCGCGAGTGTATCCGAGGGAGTCGCGAGTAAATTTAAAGCACGGAACAGATCAGTGGGGTTCAACAAAATCAGTAGATTGAATACAGTACGATTAAACATCTCACTCATTCCAACCACAGCACTGAGTAAAATCAGATCATAAACCAGCACAAGCACAAACCATAAAATGAGTAATATCCCCAGTGCCTTAGCTTTTTCTCGCACACACAAACTAATCCAATAACCCAAGAGCACGAACACTAATGACAGCAAAATACTGCTCATAATCAAATGGCTAAACCCGATCGCTATAGATAACTGGGCCTGAGTATCGCCCAGTGATATCAGTATTAATCCTGTTAAACCAAAGCCCAAAATGCAGGCAATGGTCATCACGCAGGCATGGCCTAAAAACTTGCCGCACACCAGATGCCAACGTGCTAATGGATAGGTCAGCAGTAACAACAGAGTGCCGGATTCTTTTTCACCAACAAAGCTGTCATAACTCAACAAAATCGCACCTAAAGGGAGCATAAATACCGATAAAGTGACTAACCCAGAAAGGATTTGGGCAGGCTCAAATACCACTAAGTTGCCGGACACTGCGCTGCCCATAAAACTCACACACAGAGATAGCAGCAACAAGATTCCCGCCATCATCCATAACCAACGATTACGTAAATTATCCTTAAACTCTTTGGCGGCTATGGTGCTCACTATGCTCAGAGCACTTAAACGATGGTGCAAAACCTCGGAACGGTTCATAGGACTGATTCCAAATTAATCGCCTGATTTATATCTGTTATGTTAATAGTCTTTGTGGGCATTTTTGACGACTGAAGGGGGCAAAGACTTTCCATGTAATGATGAAACACACTCTGCAAACTAGGAGGTTCAATAGAAAAATCCCCAGCGAGCACTTTTTGTAATAAGTGATTTAACACGGCTGACTTTTGCTCCTGTGGCACGGCTAGTGTGAGTCCCTGCCCCGCATTTGCCTTAACACATGCCGCTAAAATGGGATCCGCTAGCAATGCTTGCCTTTGAGTATTAGATAGAAAATGCAACAAGATATGATTTGGCAACTGAGTCGCCGCCCTCAGGGAGGTTAAGCTTCCCGAAGCCAACATTCGCCCTCGACCTAAGATCAAAGCGCGATCCATCTGATCTTGCACTAATCCCAACTCATGGGTACTGATAATAATGGCGCAGCCCTGCGCCCTGAGCTGAGCGATTTTTTGATACAGGAAAGCCGATGCCAAGGGATCTAAGCCAACTGTCGGTTCATCGAGTAACAGTACCTTAGGCTCAGCCAATATCGCCTGCGCGAGCCCAAGACGTTGCCGCATCCCCTTAGAAAAAGTACTCAAACGCTTATCTTTAGCGGCCTCTAAACCAAATTCAGCAAGTAATTCATGCACTTTAGGCAAGGCAACGCCCTTAAGCTTAGCAAAATATCGCAGCAGCTCATTGGCGGTCATATTGTCATAAAAACTCACATTTTCAGGCAAATAGCCTAAGGACAAACTCTGTCTGGCATTCATACTTCCGACACTATGACCTTGAACTTGGAGCAAGCCACTTGTGGGGGTAAGTAATCCCAAAATAAGCTTGAGTAACGTAGATTTACCCGCACCATTATGCCCAAGGAGTGCGATCACTTGACCCGCTAGCACCTCAAAACTCACATCATCCAGTGCCTTAAACTTGCCATAGCATTTACTGATATTTGTCGCTTTAACAACCACATCAGCACTCGTTACAGGCTTATTCGCTGAGCAGGTCAAAGTTTGATGATTCATCGCGAACCTCCATCAATCAGTACATGCGCGCCACTTTGCATTAGGGGAAAACTATCACTTATACCGCTCGTCACTTGGGGCTTAAATTGGCGTTCCACCCAGCGCAGTAACAACACAACGGGGCTTTCCATCAACAGTTTGGCTTCAGGATAAAGCCAAAACAGTTTATCTAAACTGTCATTCGGCCTATGGACAATATCCCCGAATCCATCGCCATTCAGATCCCAACCTTGATATTCCGACCAGTAATTCCCCTGCCCCTGATAACTCCATTCAAGTTGGCTTTCACCGACATATTTAACTTGGGTTTGATTGGCCATAATACGATTATGCCAAAGGCGATTTTCCTCTCCGCCCATGGCCATACTGATCCCAGTATCGCTGTGGCTAAACTCGTTATCTTGAATACGGTTATGTTGAGCGGCGTAAATAAAAATACCTTTCCCTTCATTGCCAAGCTCCACAGTGCCCTTAGGGTTATGGATTTGACTCGCGACATTGGCTTGCACATGGGATGCCTCAGTAATGTTGAGCAAAATGCCAAAGTCCCGCGCCTGAGTCACACGGTTGTGGTGCAGGTAAATATTGGTTGAATTCATTAGGGCATAACCGCCATCGACGGCAATCGCTTGGTTTTGCCACGCTTCGTCGGCTTGGGTATACATGTAGTGAATGCCATATTGCAGCTTAGTGAATTGATTTTCATAAATGCGGCTGTGGGTAACGGACTCTAAATACACACCATCACGGACAAAAATCAGCTGATTTCGGTCAATTTGTGGCGAATTAACATGCTTGAGATAAATGCCATCACCCCGATCAAGCACATGAATGGCACCGTTACCACTAATGCTATTGTCCGTGATGGTGGGTGAGTTTAGCTGTTCGCCATAAATACCAAAACCATCACCCACCAAGCGGTTTCCCTTAATCTGCACATGATCCGCCCCTTTTTTGAGTAAAATGGCGGCATCACGGTAATACAGATCCCGTCCCCAGTGGCGGATATTTAGCCCTTCAATACTTACCTGAGGTGCCTCAATGACCAATGCACTGCCTTGGCGCAGTGCATCTAATGTCGCGCCTATTTCCCCCTTTAGCGAAATGGATTGCGTCACCTTAAAGGAGCCTTCATACACCCCAGTGGCTAGCACTAAGGTGTCACCTGCTTGAGCTTTGTTAAGGGCAAGGGTGAGTGAATCTGTATCTGTTACCCGAAGGAGTGCAGCCCAAGTACCGAAAGAGGCAAAGCACAGCAGCCAGATAAGGACGAGACGCAGCTTCATCACAACCTTATTTATCACCCGCGAGCAGTTCTAAGGTGATGTCATCAAATCTCAGTACTCGACCACCGTATTCCTTAACAAAGGCTTCGGCGGCAGCTTTGGTACTAAAAGGGGCAACGGCAGGTCCCATCACAGCTTTCTTAGTCGTACCGTAAACATAGAAGGCATTTTGAGCATCAATAAAGGCGCCATCGTCAGGTTGATCCCAATCGGTCGTGCCCGCGTCATGCACCATCATGTAATCAATTTGTCTTTTATTTTCAGGCTGTAATGCAAAGTTAAACATATCGCGAGCCGAACAAAACTTAGGTACCGTTTTCTCAGCCTTGAGCTGCACTTGCCCTTTAGGTCCGGGATATTTAGTGATCACCATGCCGCATAAATGGCAACGGTCATGCTCGTGGATCATCTCGGCCTTATGAACATGGTCTGTGGCCTCGCTTTTATTACAGCCAAATAGCAAAGGCACTAACAGCAACAATGCATAGTATTTCTTCATCCTATTTATCCTTTTATTAAAAATATCAACGCCTCGCCAGATTCCTTGCAGGGACAGATCTTTACGGCGAGGGTTGATAGAAACGGGTTTCATCTTTCATTCATTTTGCTTTGTGCTTTTGCAATCGCATTATCGATTGCTTCACGGTTGATACTGTCGCCATTGTGTTTGAGCAGGAGCTGCCAATGGTCAATGGCCTCTTGGTTACGAGCATGCAAGTAAGCATCTGCCGCGAGTAACATATGGGTTTGAGGCTCAAAGGGAGAGAGTGCTAATGCTTTGGCAATCACCTCTTGGGTTTCAGGTGTCATTTGCCGAAGCTCACGGTAATAAAGCGCGTTAGCTTTTGCCCCTAACACTTCGGCATCTTCTCCCCCTATTTCGAGTAATTTATCTAAGGTCAGCACCGCATCTGAGTACAAACCTCCCGCATTGTAAGCCTGAGCTAATGACATAAGTGCCAAGGTGTTTTGCGGCTCACTCTGAGCCCAACGACTGGCTTTGGTGATCTCGGCCGCCACTAAATAATCAATATTTTCATCAAGCCGACCTTGATCCCAATCCCTAAAACGGCCTGTTTGACTGTAGATAGCAAGGGTAAGCAGCACTAGGACGATTCCCATCGCAAAGGGCACCTTGCTCGACATGTTTGGCAACTGTGCGATTCCCATTACTAGGTTTAGACGCATGTGCTGCCAGTAAATATAAGCAACAAACAACAGTAAACTGATGCCAGTGCCTAGTCCTAAGCTCACCATTCCAGTCTCCATTTCACTCTCCAAACAACTCGTTTTAGGAGCCAGATTAACCGTGTGCAGGCATCATCTTTTTATTTTTCATCTCTTTCATTTCGCTGGGTTTCTCAATATTTTTCAGTTCAATTTCAAAGATAAGTGCTGATTCAGGAGGGATAATACCTACGGCTTCAGTGCCATAGGCAAGGCTTGCTGGTACCACAAAACGGTATTTAGACCCCACAGGCATCAACTTTAATCCCTCTTCCCAAGCGGGGATCACCGACATTAATGCAAACCGAGTGGGCTCTTTACGTCCAACCGTATTTTCAAACTCAGTCCCATCGATAAGAGTGCCAACATATTCCACTGTGACCACATCTTCTGGATTGGGTTTATGACCTTTACCTTGGGTTAAGACTTCGTATTGAAGACCAGAGGCGGTAACTTTAACGCCAGACTTTTTTTGATTTTCAGCAAGATATGCCGCACTTGCCTTTTTAGTTTCTGCCATTTGTTTTTCAGCAACGACAGTTCTTGCGGCATTGAGTTGTTCTGCTCTTTGGTTCAGGTAGGTCAGCACTTCTTCGTCGGTTAATTGCTGTTTATCTTTAAGCGCATCCACAAAACCTTGCACGACTAAGTCGACATTCACCTCTGAGCCTAATTCAACTTGGTTGTAGACTTGACCAGAAATGTAATTACCAATAGAAGCGCCAATGCTGTAAGAGGTTTTATCTGCATCGGTTTTCAGACTTGTGCCGGCAAAACTGGCTACCGAAACAAATAATGCGGCGCAGGTCGCCACTGTGATGCTTTTGGGGATAAAAGAAGTTGGCATACGTGTTTTCATTTTATGTTCTCTACAATGTTAACCCTGTGGGTTTCGCCTTTTGGCCCTGCAAACCAAACCGATAAAACATCGGTCCTGTGTGTTACTAAGGTTTTTCTGTTACTCGACCTGACATACGCCAGCCATAAATACCATCGGCCATATGACGCACACCTGTGTAACCTAGCTTCATGGTTTCTCTCGCCGCCATATTGCTGCTGGTGCAAAGGCGGTTAGCGCAGTAAAACACCATGACTGCATCTTTATTCTTTGGAAGTAACTCTCTCCAATTCTGAACATTGAAAAAAACTGCTCCGGGGATAAAACCTTCTGCCCATATCTCCAGTGTATTTACGTCGAAAAAATAAACGCCTTGTTTGCCGACTAAGGTTTCCGCTTCCATCATCGAAATGGGATTTAATTGGATTTCGTTATAGGGCACTTCAGACATTTCTGAACCACCACCGGCGATGACTGGCATCGCAGTCACGCCTAAGGCCAACACCATCAATATTCGGCTTACACTTTGACGAAGCATGTTATGCATAATTAGGCTCTCATATTCCCCGACACCCAAAGGTGTCGGGGATAACTAGGACTCAAGTTAAACTATATTTTCTTCGCACTCAGCGCATTACCATCAATGATTGCTTGGGCTTGGGTCACATAGGTCAAGGCGGCATCTAAGCGTTTTTGTGAGTAACGCGCACCATGAACACCCCATGAACCATCGGCTTTAATCAGCTTGAGGACATCTTGAGCTTTATCGGTCAACAACAGCACTTGCGTCTTATCTTCTACCGATAACTTCGCCATATTGGGCGACTTATCGATGCTAATAAGGGCTTTTTCTACTTTGGCATAGGTTTCTTTCACTGGTTTTTGCCACTTCTGAACTTTGCCGTAGATTTGCTGTTGATCTTTAAAGTGCAGACCCTCACCCAACTTAGATTGGAATTGGCTATGGCAACCTTTGTTATCCACTACATCGTGATCAGAAGCGGAAGTACGAGCACAGGTCCACATGAGATCGAGGTAGTTATGGCCATTTTCGTCCTTCGCCACAGTCCAGCCCTTAGTGGATGAGTCGCGAGACTTACCTTCAGGTGGGTTAAGTGTCTTACGCAATGGATCAACATCGATTTTCCACATGTGCGACTTACGAACGTTGTCGAAACCGGCCATATCAGGGAACTGGATCGCGGTGAAGTTTTCACAACTACCCATGTTTGGCATATGACAGCTTTGACAAGTTTGTTTACTGTGGGTTTTGGTATTACTCGCAATTTCAGCCTGTGCCGTATGGCAATCGGTACATTCTTTGATGAGTTTTGGTTTAGTAATACCGGATTTCCAATCACCATCAGTCACTTCGTGTGGATCATGACAGGTAGAACAACGCATACCCTTATCGTAGTGAGACGAGGCAAACATTTGCGAACCTTCTGTACCACAAGATGGGCACGAAGATTTCATCTTCACGTTAAAGGCATATTCCAGTTTTTCTTTACCCTGTGGGGTTTGCGCAAGTTCTTCTACGAAGTTAAAACGCTGGTGACAACGCTCACAGTTAGAAGGCATACCACCACCGATACCGCCGTCTAAATGACCACCTGCGCCATGACACTCTTCACAGGTAATACCGAGTGACACTGTATGTTTTTGGAGCTCTTTAGGATTACCAAGGGCTGCAAAAAACTCATCTTTAGTTTTAAAATCAAACTTAAAGGTGTGGCACATTTCGCAATAGGAACTCGCAGGTTGGAATAAGAATTCCTTCTCGTATTTAGCACCATAGGAGCTCATACCCCATTGGTGTGAACCACTCGCGCCAAAATCTTCCATTTTAGTTGGAAATTCAGGAATAACTTTCTGAATTTTCTTCGCCATTTCAGGGGTTAACCATTCAGCCCAACCACGGGAGAATTGGTTACCACCGGCGACCATAGTGCCAGTACCATCTTTGAGTAAACCGTCTTTCACATGGAAAGTACCGCGTACTAAGTAGCTATCGATAAAGCCGTATTTGGTTCTTGGTGTTCCCACCGTCGCATAAATTGCATCAGGGGTAATGCCGTCTGGCAGGATAGAAGTATCCTTAGTGCCATACATGGTTTTGTTTAAATCGTTATCGACTTCGGGATGACTCCCCGGAAAACGTAAGGTTTTTGAATGACGTGAACGTTTCCACTTTTCATATTGTGGACCGTGGCACTCACCACATTTTTCAGGACCAACAAACTTATTTGGGAAATCCAAAATCGACTTGGCACCGAGGCGATATTGCAATGCCATAGGGCGATTGCCCTCTTGATGTTGGCTATATTTTTGGCTATCACCACCGTGTAAGTATTCTTCACCACGGTCACTGACCTTATAGGTTCCTTTTAAACGACCTTGCTCGGCATATTTAAATACCGGATGATTTTCAAAAAGAAAATCAAACAACTCTTTTTCCTGAACAATATAATCCTGCAGTGTTCTTACACCACGGGATTCTAGTGTTAGATCGGGATTAGCCATAATTCCCTGAGCTTCCGCACTCATTTGTTTATTACCATAGCCAGGCTTTACCTCGCCCGGTTTAGCATCGGATGCTATTCCGGCCACACTGACGATAGTACCTAAACAAAACAGCACGCTGAGTGCTATTTTGGATTTCCATCGTTTCATCATTCACTCCTAATTATCATTAGTTTTTTATTTTCTACTGAACCTAACTGCTCACTGAACGACATAAACAATTGACCAGTTACAGCATGGTGGAGGCAAAAAACCATTAAAAATCAGAGCTAGAGCACACTAAATTCCCGCTGATAAATCAAGATGAATAAAATCAATTAAAATAAATTAAATACAATAACTTACAAATTTAATGTCATTTATTTTTTAGAAGTTAAAAAGCACATTTCAGTTATAAAAAAAACTAAAAATGCATTTGATTTTTCAAAAAAATATCAAGCGTAAAAAGGAATGATTTAATAACGGATAAGATCACATTATTAAATGCAAAACTCGACTAATCTTAAAATCAACAGTGATTAAACCTCGTGATTAAACTGACTTTTTCCAACAAGGTCTTATATGTAAATTTAAAATTACAAGAAAACAACTCAAGTTGATGAGCGAACTTAATAAAAATCAGCATGTGAAAATCACACGGGTAAAATAGCCAACTGTAAACACTACATTACCGCGACCACATTATTCTAAGGCATAATAAATGACAACTATGCTTCCAGAAATTGGACATATATTACTGATCATCAGTAGCGTATTGGCATTATTTTCTGCAACACTGACCTTAATTGGTGTTAAGCAGAATAATGCCTATCTGGTGGGATTAAGCCCGACACTCTTTAGAGCCATATTTACCTCAGTATTTACTTCACTTCTTTGCTTAATTTATTGCTTTATGACTGATGATTTTTCTGTTGCTTATGTCGCAAACCACTCGAATAGCCAATTAGCCTTGGGTTATAAAGTGGCCGCAGTTTGGGGCAGCCACGAAGGGTCAATGCTGTTTTGGATATTTGCGATTGCCCTTTGGGGCACGATCATCAGTTATCGCATAAAGATGGCGGATTGCACTCAAGATAAGGCCAGCGATATATACCAAGACGCCCTATATTTTGCGAGGCTGTTGGCTATTTTGGCATTAGTGATCCTTGGTTTTAACTTATTTTTACTCTTTACCTCTAATCCCTTTGCCCGCTTATTACCTAACATTCCGATTGAAGGGCGAGATCTTAACCCCATTTTGCAAGACATAGGACTCATACTGCATCCGCCCATGCTCTTTCTTGGTTATGTTGGCCTCACTGTTTGCTTTGCCGCAGCGTTAGCATCACTGCTCGGTGGTGGTTTTAATACTCGTCAAATTAACTATTTACGACCTTGGGTATTATTAGCGTGGGTGTTTCTAACAGGCGGCAATGCCTTTGGATCTTGGTGGGCCTATAACGAACTGGGTTGGGGTGGTTGGTGGTTTTGGGATCCGGTAGAAAATGCCTCCTTTATTCCTTGGCTTGTGGCAACAGCATTAGTGCATTCCCTCATTCTCACTCAACGTACTCATGGCTTTAAACTCACGACTTTACTGCTGTGCTTATTGGCATTCTCACTCAGTTTACTCGGCAGCTTTTTGGTGCGTTCCGGCATAGTGCAATCGGTACATGCCTTTGCCGCCGATCCGACCCGTGGCATGTCAATCCTCTGCTTATTAGTGATTTTTGTTGGGGCTGCGTTACTCATTTTTGCACTCAAAGCCCACCATTTAAAACAGGATGTGACTTTCGCGCTTTTCAGTAAGGAAACACTGTTACTGCTCGGGATCGTTATCTTAGTCGTAGCAGGGTTTTCCGTATTGCTCGGTACATTTTACCCTTTGATCTATGAGCTACTCGATTTAGGTACACTTTCAGTGGGGGCCCCTTATTTCAACGCTATATTTGTCCCCCTCACTTTCTTGCTTGTCCTGTTAATGGGCATTGCGCCCTTAGTGCAATGGCAAATAGTGCAATGGCAAAATGCCTCAAAGACTCGTATTACTTTCCTGCTCATTCCTAGCCTAGTGATATTAGCCGTCGCTGGCTGGGTAAGCTTACAGGCCGCCTCGGGCAGTAGCTTATTTTTACTCCTTGGCACAGCCGCAGCACTTTGGTTGCTAGTGTGTTTATTGCTCACGATATTGGCAGCCTCGGGATTGGGTAGACGAATATATGCCCGTCAATTAACCCAAAACCGCAGCGAGCACGGCTTAAATCCTCCCGTTAAATCATCAAAACAAGGGTTTATAGCCATGCTATTCGCCCACTTGGGGGTGGCTATCACTATTATTGGAGCAACATCCGTCTCCTTTTTTGAACAGGAAGCCCTCCTCAGAATGGGGCCTGGTCAAGGTAAGCCTTTAGCGAGTTATGTCTTAGTTTATGAAAGCACTGAGAATGTTGAAACGAGTAGCTTTACCGCCATTCAGGCCAATATCAGTATTCGCGATGGTGCGAATGATGAACGGGTTTTAAGCTATATCACACCACAACGGCAAACCTTTAAAAGCAATGGGATGGAAATGTCCCACGCGGGTATCGATCATGGATTCTGGCGGGATATTTATGTGTCTATGGGGCTGCAATTAAGTGACAGCGAATACCTTATCCGTATCAGCTATAAACCCCTTGCGAGTTGGATCTGGCTTGGTGCGCTATTAATGATGCTAGGTGGGGCGATTGCCGCTTGGCCTACTCGCCATTTTAGCTACCAAGCTGATTTAACAACCTTAGGTAACCTATCCCATCACAAACCACAGGAGACGCTTGCCTAATGAATCCAATATTGCGCTTTTTAGTCTTACTGCTCCCTATCACCTTATGTGGGATAGGGATCCCATGCTTATCCGTCGCGCAAGCTCAGCCCATATCAAGCCTTTCCTACCAGCAACAGGCAATAGATATCAGTAAAGTGCTGCGTTGCCCTATGGCGACGAATCAAAGCCTATTTGAATCACAGGCGCCAATCGCCCACGAGCTCAAAGCACAAATATTCTCGATGCTGGAACAGGGGCAAAGCCAAGATGAGATTATCGATTTTATGGTGCAACGCTATGGTCAAAAAATCCGTTATCAACCTGAATTTAAGGCCTCCACCTTCGCACTTTGGTTTGGGCCACTGCTGTTATTAGTGCTTGGTGTTGGGTTGTGTCTCGCATTGGTAACCCGTAGAAAAACACAAACGACTATTTAAAAGTAAAGGATAACCAGATGAAATTACACTATTTTCCCTTTGTTCTACTCGTGTGTTTGGGTCTGTTTTCTAATAGCAGCTCAGCCCACTCACTAGACAATAAACTCTACAGTACAGGAGAGCCCCTTCCTAAGCCCCTTGTGATGACTGGTTTTATAGAAATGCAGCACGCACGCGGCGTACCAGAAGTTCCCTTTATTGATGAATCAGGACAAACTCAAACCCTAAAACAGCACCAAGGAAAATTGGTTTTAGTCAATCTTTGGGCAACCTGGTGCGCCCCCTGTTTAAGGGAAATTCCAGAACTCCAAAAACTTAAGCAGCAGTATCAAGGGAAGAATATCGCCATCATTCCAATCTCTATCGATGAAGAATCTAAAGATGTACGCCCTTTTCTTAACCAACATGGCTTTAGCGGCTATGCCACTTGGCTTGACCCGGAGCAAAACATAGAACAAATCATTCCCGCGAATGTCGTACCCGCCAGTTATATTTTTGATGCTAAAGGTAATCTTGTCGGTTTTGTGCGGGGATATCTCGATTGGGCTGATAAAGACGTTGGCCCTTATCTTGATCAACTGATTGCAAAATACGGCCAATAATCACCAAGTAACACAGACTCACAATATATTTCTCCATTCGGTCATCCGCCAAAATTTACCGAAACCCGCTGCCGCCTATTTGGCTGCGGGTATTTTTATCTCTGCCCCATCTTTGTATTCTGCGACGCATTTCTTTAAAATTGCCGCCAAACTCTTTATTTCAAGGCAAATCAGATGAAACTCACCCGCTTAACTCAACCTATTTATGACCACTTATATCGTGATATCAGTGAGTTTCGTAGCACCTTCGACTTGCCCGTTAATGATGTTGATTCTTTAGATGACAAGGCCGATACCTTACATACTTCACTGATTATTGAGGAGTTAACTGAACTTGCCGAAGCCGATAGCCGTATCGAACAGGCCGATGCCATAGTCGATTCTGTATACGTATTAATGGGCCGTCTAGTGCACTTAGGCGCGCAAGCAATGACGGACAGACTCGAAATCAGTTACCTGATTGACTTGTTGCTTTGCGTGGCTCAAAACCGTGAAATCGACTTTATTAGCTGCTGGGATGAAGTCCACTCGAGCAATATGAGTAAAGTGTGCCGTAACGAGCAAGAACTGGCCGAGACCATTGCCTTCTATGCCAAGCAAGGTGTTGAAATTGTCGGTAGTCAGCAAGGTGATTTCATCATAGCCAAATGCGCTAAAGATGTGGAAATGGCAGGTAAAGTGGTTCGCCAAGGCAAGGTACTAAAATCGGTTTACTATCGCCCAGCGGATCTGACAACACTGGTTAAAGCCTAGATTTTATAGCTTTTTTAAGAGCCTGTTATTTGCAGGCTCTTATTTCGCCAAGGCAATTATCTCGCCTAAGCGATTATCCAGCAGTAATGACTTTTCAGCGTGTGTTTTAACGAGGCAATCCGTATGAATCCAGCAAAAGTCGTGCGTGCTGAGGTTAAGCAATTGACTGATTTACCAAATATTGGCAAAGCCTGTGCGGCGGATTTACGTTTGCTTGGCATAGATAAGCCTGAGCAGTTGTTAGATAGAAACCCCTACGAGCTGTATCAAACGCTGTGCGACAAAACGGGCAAAAGACACGACCCCTGTATGCTCGATGTGTTTATCTCCATCACCCGTTTTATGGCAGGTGAAGATCCTAAACCTTGGTGGTTTTACACCGATGAGCGCAAAAATACCTTAGAGAAATGATGCTTTAGCGACTATCTATCCGCCTGTTTATCCAATGGTATCGTTTCGGGCTCTTCCCTTAACCACTCACGCCAAATGGCCACCAGCAGGGCCATCAATACTGGACCAACAAACAAACCGACAAAACCCATGGTTTTTACGCCGCCGATCAGACCGAAAAAAGTCGGTAAGAAAGGCAATTTAATCGGCCCACCGACAAGATTAGGCCTTAAGGTTTTATCGACAATAAACAGCTCTATGCTGCCCCAAAGAAACAAGCCGACACCCGCCGTCATATCGCCAGTGCCGACAAGATAGAGTGAAATCAAGGTAAACATGGTTGGCGCGCCGCCGGGAACCAAGGCCATAAAGGCGGTTAACACTCCAAAAGCCACGGCCGAAGGTACTCCCGCAATCCAATAGGCAATCCCCAGCACTATACCTTCACCAATTGCGATAAGCGTCATACCTATCACGGTAGAACTGACTGTTGCAGGCACCACACGGGAAAAACTATGCCAGCGAGCAGGCAGCACTCGCTCACCCACGATATCCAACTGTTTAGCCACTTGCGGACCATCTTTATAGAGGAAAAACAAAGTGATCAGCATAAAAAGTAAGGTCAATAACAACCCTAAAGTATTCCAACCCAATTGCAGCACCCAACGGGAAATGCCACTCAAATTCTGGCCACTAATGGCACTGATAATTTGGCCTAATTCATGGGGTTCACCAATAAACTGCTGCCATTGCAGGGTTAACCATTCGCCCATCCAAGGCAAGTCTTTGATCCACAAGGGCACGGGCGAACCATGTTGGTTAGTAAACACCAACCAATCAACCCAAGTTCTAATCTCTTGTAACGCATAGGAAAATACAAACACCAGCGGAATAATCAGCCCGAGCACAATACAACACAGGGCAATGGTTGCCGCCAACGCCGAGCGACCACCGCATTTTGCCAATAGTTTTTGATAGAGAGGCCAACTTGAAAAACACACAATCAATGCAGCTAAGGCGGGCACTAAAAAATCGATAAAAAAGAATACGCCAGCACACAAGAGCAAAACCAACAAACTACGACCAATAGCGGCATTACTGAAAATCGGCGTCATAGTGCTAAAACCCCCCACAATAAAATTCAACGGTAAAATGGAAAACACTCTGCATTACACCAAACAAGGTTAACGCTTAACCAACTCGTTCTACGAATCAGTTTATTGCGCAGTGCTTCCCATGGGCAATGACTTTAACACCGAATATTGAGCTGTGTATCTATTCAATCTTTGAAGACAAAAGGCCTTTGGATATCTATCAAAGGCCTAACATTTGGAATGAGCTTATTGAGCCGAAAGCTGCTCAACTACTTTCTCTGGCTGGCTAAAATCGGTAATACGCTGAATAACTTTACCATCCTTAACCCACAGTAAAGTAGGAATATTGCGGATTTTAAAATGATTAAATAACACACCTAATTCATCAATACTAAAATCGACTTGAGTTTGATAAAGCTGCTTAAAATCTTCGAGCGCTTTATTGTCTGTCCACAAATGATTGACCACACCGTGCCACGCTTTATTAGGCACTTTTTGCGCGAGATTATTTAAACCTTTTTGAACGGTAATACACTCTTTAGACATTTCTGGGCGGCTATCAGCCAAATACCAATCACACCATGTTGCGGTAAAAAAAAGTAAATGCTCACCTTGTTCCCAAGGTTTCAGTAACTTAGCTGTTTGTTCGGCACTGGGTGCCTCCGTTGTCTGCGCAGTCAACTCTTGGCCATTCGCCAACATATCGATAAATTTATCTAAATTGGCATCAGACTCATGGCTAGTGTAAACCACATCACCAGCACGATTGATTAATACACTATAGGGTGTGCCGACCAAACCTAAAGCCACACCCAGCTCGCCTTCATTATCCAACCACACGGGCATAGTGAGCCCGAAACGTGCGATAACATCAGCAATCTTAGGCTGCTCTTCATTAATATTGATATTCAGTGCGACGATATTAATCTTGTCCTGATATTTCTTCTGCAGGGCTTCAAAATGCGGCATTTGCTCCATACAAGGTTGGCACCAGGTCGCCCAAAACTTTAGGTATATCGGCTTGTCACCCGCAACACTGGCTAAAGTCACTTGCTGCTGATCTGGATAGGTTTTAAGTGCGATATCTTGATAGGCTTTATTGCCAGCAAACGTAGCAAAACTCATAACGGCAAGGCACATAACAATGATTTGACGTAACAACATAGTGTTTTCCTTAAATCTATAGAACACTCGCACCCACGACTATGGGGCGAGTGATTTGCAGCCATTTGTACAGAAAAAACATAATTAAAAAGAAGCGGCAATCTCACCAACAACCAACCTTTAAACGACGAGTATAAACTAACAAGCCGCTAATTTAGCTATATTAAATGTAAGCCTTGATGAGCATAAAAATGAGTATTAATAACCTATCCAACAATATCTTAGACCATCAAACCTAACGCCAATTGCCTCGTCAGTTCTGCGGCGGGAATCGCCTGACAGCCGGTTGCATTTTGGCCACACCAAAGTGGGCTAAAATCACCAAATCCTTGTTGTTCAGCGGCGCTTCGCAATACTGCGACGGCGCTTGAGGCGAGCGGGAAATCCGGTGCGGCATTATTGATGGGGCCAAGTTCTGCCATAAAACGATTCATAATTCCACGGGCGGGTCGACCAGTAAATAAGTTAGTCAGAGCCGTATGCTGCGCTGCCTCACTTTGCAGGGCGGCGCGGTGAATATCACTGGTGGTACATTCGGGACAGAGTAAATATGCCGTCCCCACTTGCACCGCCGAAGCGCCCATCGCCATAGCGGCGCGCACTGTCTTGGCGTCGACTATGCCACCCGCTGCAATAACAGGAATATCAACGGCGGTAATGATTTGCGGCAATAGACTAAAAGTGCCTAATTGCTCGGTTAAATCATCGGATAAAAAATGCCCCCTGTGACCTCCGGCCTCTAAACCCTGCGCAATAATGGCATCCGCACCACGCGCTTCAAGCCATAGGGCTTCTTCTACAGTTGTCGCTGTCGAAATGATTTTTGAACCCCAAGACTTTATCTCCAGCAACAAATCTTCATTCGGTAAGCCAAAATGAAAACTCACCACCTCAGGTTTAAATTTAGCTAACACTGCAGCCTGGGTGCTGGTATATGGCGCGCGTTGCGCCCCCACGGTTTGGCTATCAGGATTGACACCCAACTCAGAAAAATAAGGCGCGAGTTGATTAAGCCATGCGGCTTGTTTCGCTGCTTGCGGTTCAGGTTCGTGATGACAAAAGAAGTTTACATTGATGGGCTTAGTCGTCTGGGTGCGAATATGTGTCAAGGCGGTATCTAAGGCTTCGAGGGATAACATGGCGCAGGGCAAAGATCCCAACGCCCCCGCTTGCGACACTGCTATCGCTAAGGCACTGCCCTGAACACCCGCCATCGGCGCTTGAATAATTGGCAATTCGATTCCAAATAATCGGGTTAACTGGCACGGCATACATCACCTCCTTTGACTTGTTATCACTTGATGCTCAATCCTGATATGGCCCCGCGGCTAAACGGTGGGAGATCCACCACAGATTGCCCACGGGATCCCGCACTCCACCTTGGCGATCGCCATAGGGCATATTCGCCACTTCCATCACTAATTCACCCGCAGAGGCGAGTGCCTGAGCCACCGTTTTATCAGCATTTTCCACATATAAATAATAGGATGCGGGCATAGGCGTAAAAGCTTCGCTCGCCTCACTCAACATAAATAAACAGTCGCCGATTTGCATCTGTGCATTAGCTATTTTGCCATCAGCCCGACGGGAAATATGTAGCGCTTTAGCATCAAAGGCTTGCTGTAAAAAAACCACTAAACTATCGGCATCAGCGATCATCATATACGGGCTAACCCGTGCAAATCCTGACGGAATAAACATAACGATTCCTTGTTACCTAAGCATGAAATTGATCATAAAAAACCACTATAAGCCAATGACTATAGACTAAGCACTATGGCAAAAACCAGCTGTGGCAATTAAGCCTTAAGCGTGAAATGTAAACTTAAGCATTCAGTGAACAAGTCAAAGCGTAAAGCCTGCTAATGTAAGACGACCCTACAATTTCAACCACTCTGCAGCCCATCATAAAAGTACCATAACACTTCATGGCACTGGTTATTAAGAATAAATCAGCTTTATTTAGCATCGACTTAGCAACTATGGATCATTCATCTATGCTTAATCTATTGTTAACTTAACATGATGATCCTATGCACTTTACTGCATTCTTCGCTTACTCCCTCAGGATTTGCCTCACCTTAATCCTCTATAGTTTCGCCTTTGCAGTGCAGGCAACTTGGTATCCCGCCGATGTGATTGCTGATGGCAAAAAAACGGCATACACACCACTCACTCAAGCTAATAAACCATGGCGGATCTGCGCCTTACTTCCCCATGGTAAAGACCAATATTGGTGGGGCGTCGCCTTTGGGTTATCGCAGGAAGCCGAACGCCAAGGTGTAACTCTCGGCATTTATGATGCTGGAGGATATGACAATATTGAGCAACAAAAACAACAACTCTATGATTGCCAAGCCCTCAAAGCTCAAGCCTATATTATTGCTGCGAATACGGCTGATGGACTGATTGCGGATATCGAACAACTCTCTGCTGCGGGCATTCCTGTTATTGATTTAGTGAATGGTATCGCGACCGACAAACTCACGAGTCGCTCCTTAGTCAGCTTTGAAGATATGTCTGCGGCAGCGATTGAGTATATTGCATCGCAGCAACGAGACCCTGTCGATAAAGCGCCTGCGAAACTTAAAGTTGCCTGGTTTCCAGGGCCTAAGGACGCCTCTTGGGTTATGGCGGCGGAACAAGGATTTAGGCGGGCGGCAGCTAAACAAGAGTTCGACACAATTGAAGGCGGTTACGGCACGACTGAGTTATTTGTTCAAGCGGATTTAGTGCGAAAAGTACTTGCAAAACAAAGCGTAGATTATGTGATCGCCAATGCAGTTGCCGCCACTTTCGCGGCGCGCTATTTAGACGGGCGTAGGAATAAAACGGGAAAAGTCATCGCGTTCTACTCGAATGCACAGACCATAGAATTAGTGCAGAAAAAACAGTTACTCGCGACGGTCAGCGACTCACCAGTATTGCAGGCTCGGATTGCCATCGATCTCGCAATACGCGCACTCGAAGGTGCGCCTTATCCCCACAAAGTGAGCCCAGTTATCAAGGTTATCTCCCAAGACAACATCCACCAGATTGATTTAGAACAAATATTAGCGCCACAGAATCAGTGGATGATCCATCAGGATCTTCCACAACAAAAATGATGCTCACTAAACTAAATAATCGGCGCCCAGCCCAACAAATAATGCGAGTCCAGCCCAATTGTTATTGAGAAACGCTTTAAAACAAGGGGCTCGTTCGCGATCAAAGATCAGCATTTGCTGGTAAGTACTAAAGCCGACAAAAGTCAGTAAACCTAGGCCATAGAGTAAACCACGATCGGCACTCCAACCGGCGGCGATAAAACAAGCCAGCGCAGCAAGCTGAAATAAACCTATGATTTGGCGGTCATATTTACCGAACAAAATTGCAGTGGATTTAATGCCCACCTTTAAATCATCATCCCTATCGACCATGGCATACATGGTATCGTAGGCGACAGTCCAAAACCAATTGGCCGCAAATAACCACCAAGCCTCGATGGGCACTTCACCCGTCTGCGCGGCGTAAGCCATAGGGATAGACCAACTCCACACCACGCCTAGAAACATCTGCGGCATATTGGTGATGCGTTTAGTGAAGGGATAAATGATCGTGAGGATAATACCAACAACGGATAATTTAACCACTAATCCATTGAGTAATAGGACTAAACCAAAAGCAGATAAACCTAAAACGACGAACAGTATCAAGGCTTCTTTCGTGCTGATTTCGCCACTGGCCAGCGGCCGAGATTTAGTGCGTTCCACAAAAGAGTCGAGGTCGCGATCGGCATAGTCGTTAATAATGCAGCCACAGGCACGCATGATCACCACGCCAATAATAAAGATGATCAATACCTTAAAATCGGGCATACCACCCGCCGCTAACATCAGCGCCATCAAGCATGGCCACATCAACAATAGCGTACCTATGGGACGGTCGATTCGAGTAAGACGGGAATAGACATCCCACTTCTGCTTTAAATTCATTAACTAGGTACTCCCAATACCCTCAAGTTTCCACTCGGTTTCAGGATTAGCATCATATACCCATGCTTCTCCCGATGCGAATTTACGCCCTAAAAGCGTGTCATAAAAAGCTGACATTCATCACGTTCAGGGCTGGTATTAAAGCGCCTCTAACCGAGCGTAAGCCACCACTAACCACTTGCTGCCAAAGTCAGTAAAGCTCACTTGTACTCGCCCTTGGGCACCGCTGCCCTCAAAGTTGGTCACTTTACCTTCACCAAATTTAGGGTGATTGACTCGTTGGCCGACGTTAAAACCGGTATCGTTTGTCGCAGCCGATTTTGGGGCGCTAAAACGATTATTCGCCATCGGCGTTGAAACCTGCGCCTTAAGACGAATTTCATCCACATATTGCGGCGGGATCTCTTTGATAAAACGCGACGGCCGAGCGTAATCTTCGCGGCCATAAATGCGCCGCGATTCCGCATAGGTAATGTAGAGTTTTTCCATGGCGCGGGTCATGCCCACATAGCAGAGACGGCGTTCTTCATCGAGTCTATCGCCCTCTTCGAGCGCCATTTTACTCGGGAAGATCCCTTCTTCGACCCCCGCCATGAACACCATAGTGAACTCTAACCCTTTGGCAGAATGCAGTGTCATTAGCTGCACCGCATCGGTAAAGGCATCGGCTTGGCCTTCGCCCGCTTCGAGCGCCGCGTGGGAGAGGAAACCGTTAAGTTCGCCCATGTCCTCTAGCTCTTCTGGCATTTCGAAGGTACGTGCCGCTGTGACGAGTTCTTCTAAGTTTTCGATTCTAGCGTGGGCTTTTTCACCCTTTTCGGCCTCATACATGGCCTTAAGACCCGAAGCTTGGATCACAGTATCGGCCATGCGATACAGCACCATATCTTGGGTGTCTTCACGCATCGTCATGATTAAGTCCATGAAACCACGCACAGAATTTGCTGCGCGGCCCGCGAGCACTTTCTCGTCGAGTAAACGCACACTCGCCTGCCACAGGGTTAACTCATGCTGGCGCGCGGTGGAGCGCAAAATATCTAAAGTGCGATCGCCAATGCCACGGGGCGGCGTATTCACTACACGCTCAAACGCTGCATCGTCGTCTTTGTTATTAATCAGCCGCAGGTAACCCATAGCATCTTTAATTTCTTGGCGTTCGAAGAAGCGTAAACCGCCGTAAATGCGATAGGCTAAGCCTTTGTGTAACAAGGCTTCTTCCAATACCCGCGATTGAGCGTTAGAACGATATAAAATCGCACAATCACTAAGGTTGCCGCCCTTTTCGTGCCAATCATTAATTCGACCGACGATAAAGCGCGCCTCGTCCATTTCATTAAAGGCGCAATAGAGCGAAATCGGATCGCCATCGGCTTCATCCGTCCATAACTCTTTCCCCATACGCTCTGGGTTGTTGGCGATCAAGGCGTTGGACGCTTTAAGAATATTGCCCTTCGAGCGATAGTTTTGCTCGAGGCGAATCGTGGTCGCCGTCGGGAAATCTTTTAAGAATCTATGTAGGTTTTCAACCTGAGCACCGCGCCAACCGTAAATCGATTGGTCGTCATCACCGACTATCATCACATTGGCGGTTTGACCGGCAAGCACGCGGATCCACGCATATTGGATCGCGTTGGTATCTTGGAACTCATCCACCAAAATATGCTTGAATCTGTCTTGATAATGGGCCAATAAGTGCGGTTTATTGAGCCATAACTCATGGGCACGTAATAGGATTTCGGCAAAGTCGACTAAACCCGCGCGGTCACAAGACTCTTGGTAAACCTGATAGATTTTTAGCAGATTTTGCTCAAGCGGAAAACCGCCCGCATCGATATGTTTAGGGCGTAATCCTTGGTCTTTTTTACCATTGATATAACCCTGAGCTTGGCGTGGAGGATATTGTTTCTCATCCAAATTCAGGCTTTTAAGAATACGTTTGATCAAGCGCACTTGATCGTCAGAATCGAGGATTTGGAAGCTTTGCGGTAAACCCGCATCTTGGAAGTGAGTGCGTAACAAGCGATGCGCCAAGCCGTGGAAAGTCCCAATCCACATGCGGCCCATATTGGTGCCAGCGACTTTTTCAACTCGCTCGCGCATCTCAGCCGCAGCTTTATTGGTAAACGTCACCGCAAGAATCGAGTAAGGACTCTGCTGTTCAACCTGCATCAGCCACGCAATGCGGTGGGTCAACACCCGAGTTTTACCACTGCCCGCGCCCGCCAACACTAACATGCTAGATTGCGGTGCCGCGACAGCCTCGCGCTGCTTATCATTCAGGCCGTCTAGTAAAGAAGATACGTCCATTCTCGCCTCCAAAAAATCGAGGAGGCATTATAACAGAAGAAAACCCGCCTGCGCGTTTGATCCACAAGACAAGAGCCACACCTTGATTTGCACTTAAGTTGTAATGACTAAATTGATTAAGCACTGTCATTCCAGTGACTCGCCATTAACTCATCCCTGAGGGCTCGACGACGGCATCCATGCCGCCAACGGTCACCTCCATGATAGTGCTTAATCCTATTAACCTTTGCGTAACTCTGCCAGCTAGTAAAGACGCTAGATACACAGGTGTGTTTTGTATACTCTTATCGTTCTGAACGTGGGGCGAATGAAAACGCTAATGGATAACTCCGGCAGCATGTAAAAAAGGGTTTAATTTGAGGCAAGCTAGTAATTATTTGAATTTACTAACAATATAGTTATCTTCCGGCCAAAAAGTGTTTAAATCTTAAGCTTAAGCGGTGGTAAGAGGCTTAATTGCCGAGTGTCGCACTTCGAAGTTAAATTCGGGAGTAAGCGCTTTAGTAACCTTTTGGTGATTAGCTTGATTCATCAATTCAAATTTTCTGATAACTAATCTATCAGTTAAAAATTTGTTATCACCATCTCAAAATATTAGATCCACCTTTGCCTATCTGAATCAATCTGATACTGTGAAACGATTAAAATAAAGTCAATATGTTGGATTGAGCTCGACAACTTAAAGATGAACTTAATTTGCTGAAACTAAGGATTAGAGCTGGTGGCATCACTCAGAGAGTTCTAAATTTTTGGTTTTCTCGAAGAGTATGATCACTTGTTTGTTTATCTTGTCCATCAAACGAAACATGCACTCTTATAAAAGCTTTACTCAAGCTAGGTGAATAATAATGCGGCATATCGCGGTGCTCACACAAATAAAAGCTGATAAAGCTAATCCTGTTCAAAAAGAGTCTGGTCGGGACTAGGATTAAGGATATAACGCAATGGAGAGCGGTAACCCCAAGGACGAGATGTTAATCCGACAAGTCAAAAGTGCTATCGCTGGCCATGATTTTAAGCGTGCTAGGAAGGTATTAGAGTATTACTTGTATGAAGAAACTGGAACTCCTCGAATCTGGGAGTTTTACGGAAACATTTTAAAAAAGCTTGGAAAACTGGATAAAGCGAGAGACGCATTTCTACGTCGTGATGAATTACGGCGTGATGACTTCGTTTTCGAACCAACTGTTGATGAATACATTCATGCAGCTGACCTCGATTACCTTGATAATCAGCAACTTAACTATACACATGATCAATATGTTTACGGTATGGAGGAGCAAGTAGCTCCGATTTTTTCAAGTGAACATTCTAGCCTCGTTAATGAACAGCCACATACATCGTCAATTTACGTTAATAACGGATCAATTCCTCAGGAAGCAAACACTTCGGATGCAGTATCACTACACTTCGGTGAGCAGCCTGTTGAAGATGATATTAAGGATGAAATTTCTACAGTAACGTTCGAAGTAAATGACGAAGTCACTTTTAATGATTGCGCCGAAATCGACGCTGGTAGTGCGGTGGATGATGTAATCACTATCGACATGTGCAGCGACGCAGATCGATATTCGGATATTTATGATGTTGCTACAGATCCTGCCGCAGAGTTGTTATTAGATTTGGTTATTGGGGTAAATGACAACTATTTTATTGACCCAGATGATTTAATTGAAAGCGAAGCTGAATCAGCTGACTTTTACGCTGAAGACCATATCACGATAGAGCAACGCGCTGTTCAGCTAGCCGCGGCGTTTATTGCTCGTCATAACTGGCCCCATTCAACACTGGATTTACTCACTGATATCTTCTCGGTGAAATCTTATGGTGCGGTTGTGAAATTTCTTAACTTCTATGCTGATGCAGGGATGCAACCGGAGGTATTAAGATCTGCGAAGTTTTTGCGAGATACTTGGCAGCAGCTTTCCAAATATTGGATTAATTTTTATCGTAATGGGGAAAGTGACGCCAATTACAGCAATTTCAGTTGGGCACAAAGTTTGCGCTTTGTGACAATTGTTTCACAATGTCAAAACGGCTTATCTGATGATGATGTGTTTTTAGAGAATCTGGATAGTATTTATGACCGTTGGTTCAATAGTCAATCACTGAGGCGTTCTTACCGCGCATTTGCAAAATATCTTAATGCCACGCTCGATCAGTTAGAAAAAGATGATGTTTTATATGAGTATGAGGCTGGTTTTGGCTCAATGTGTACTGCGCGTGAGTTAGATTTTTCTGACATTGGTGATATTGATTTTAATGACCAAGAATTGATCCGAGAATTGGAATTATACGGCTATTCAATTGAACGTAGTGAATTCAGAAATATGCGTTTTTGCCAAGATGTTATTTATGATGATGAATATTATCAGCTAAATCGAAATTAGACTGATGATATAGCTGACAGGGAACACAGAATATGAACAGTTGCGCTCCATCTCCAGGGTGTTGGGTTAGTCAAAAATTACCTAATGGCACTATTCGAACTGGCATTGTAGAAAAGCAGACCGTTGATGGTGAGCTTATTACATTGAAGGTACTATGGTTGCCTGAACATAAAAGAACGTTTGTTCGACCTGCGGAAGTTAATTCGGGTTTTAGACTGGGTACAGACGTGATGTTGGCAATTGATGACCTCTATTCGTTTGGTGAAGGGGTTATTATTCAAAGTCGAAGTGCTAATGGTACTACACAGCATTTGGTTGAGTTTCCAGAAAGCAACGAGAGGCGCTGGCTTCCCTATTTTGCCTTGAGACAAATCAAAGGGGTAAAACATGCATATGTCGTTGGTTCTCAATCAGAAGGAAATGTAGCAGAACGTTTTCGGTTGAAAACTTTGGCCCATGCGTTGCGCAATTGGAATGAAAACACTGGTGCACTTTCTAGTTTAGATATTGATCCGTTGCCGCATCAAATTCATTTAGTGCATCGCATCTTGAATTCAGGAAGTTTGGACTGGCTAATTGCTGATGATGTTGGCTTAGGGAAGACAATTGAAACAGGTATGTTGCTGTATGCATTACAACAGCGAGGACAAGCCAAAAGAATTTTGCTTATTACTCCTGCTGGTCTTACTCGTCAGTGGCAGGAGGAGATGCACGATAAGTTTGGATTGGGAGATTTTCAAATATATGGTCATAGTTTCCATATTCATGAGCCTCGTGAATGGAAAATGCACGACCATGTAATTGCATCCATTGATAAGTTGAAACAAGAGTCACACTTGGAATTGCTCCTACAAGCGGACGCTTGGGATCTGGTGGTGTTTGATGAGGCGCATCGGCTTTCTCGTCGGCAATATGGTCTTCACTATGACACTTCTGAACGTTTTAATTTGGCGCATAGTTTGAGAAGATCAAAAAAGGCTCGCTCGATACTACTGCTAACAGCAACACCTCACCAAGGCATGCAGGATAAGTTCATTTCTTTACTTGAGTTGTTAAGACCAGATAGAAAGAACGAATTTGCTTTGCTTTCATTAAAACCTGTATTGCTTCAGGACATGGTAATACGGAACTACAAGGCCGATGTTACTGACGCTGAAGGAAACTTCGTATTCCACGGCAAATCAACCATTGCTTTAGAAGTGCCAGTCAATCAGCAATCTATTGATTTTGATCAGGCGCTGCAAGATTACTTACGCAAAGGCTATCAAGCGGGAAAAAATAAGGGCTATTCGGGGAATGCGATTGGCTTTGTAATGACGGTTTATCGAAAGCTTGCAGCGTCAAGTGTTGCAGCTATCCGAAGGGCACTATATCGCCGACTTAGCCGATTAGAAAACGATGTTTTAGATGAAATTATTCAGTCTAATTTTGTCGAAGATGAACGTTTTCAAGGTGAATTAGAAGAGTTTACAGTTAGTTCTGACCAAGATAGTCGTGAAGAGTTCTTTGATGGTGAGATTGAGCTTCTAAAATTACTGATCACTAGAGTTGAAAAGTTAATAAATCATGATGACAAACTATCGCGCTTTATGGATACGTTGTTAAAGCAGCTTCTCAAAGATAATCCGAATGAAAAAATTCTAATTTTCTCAGAATACAGAGCAACCCAAGAATACATCAAAGAAGCTATCACAGGTCAGTTTGGTGACGATAAAGTTGTGCTATTGCACGGTGGTATGTCTCATGATGAAAGACGAGACGTTATCTGGCAGTTTGATAATGAAGTGCAATTCTTAATCTCAACTGAGGCGGGTGGCGAAGGTATTAACCTGCAGCAACATTGTCACACCATGGTCAACTATGATTTGCCATGGAACCCAATGCGACTTGTTCAACGAATAGGCCGTTTGTATCGATATGGTCAGCAGAAGAAAGTCGTTGTGCTTAACGTAAACTCACCGGGAACTGTTGATGAACAAATTATCGCTTTAATGTATCAGCGTATTGAACAGGTTGTTAGTGACATGGCTGCAGTGCAAGGTGATGAATTTAATGATGCGTTAAAAGACGACATTCTCGGTGAAGTCTCTAATCTTTTGGACCTAGAGGAAATTCTTGAGCAAGCTTCTGCTGGTGGAATTGAACGCACTGAGGAAAGGATTAAAGAAGCACTTGAACGTGCGAAAAATGCGACAAATTTACAGCGTGATCTATTTAAATACGTTTCGCGCTATAACCCTGAAGATTTAGCAAACGAATTAATAATAACAACAGCTCATCAACTGTCGTTTATTGAAGGAATGTGCAAGCAGTTAAATATCGAAATAGTTAAGCGGATACATGATGACAAGGTACTCCAATTGAGGTTACCAGATAGCGTCATGAATGAGTTAGGAACTCGATCCAGTGCCCTCGATATTACTGTATACCGCGATATGGCAAGAAGTCGCAAGAGCACGGTAATGATGGATATGAACGCGTCTTTAATGCAGCTATTTGTTCGAACAGCATGTAGTTTTAGCTTCGGAGGTAAGACAGCATCCGTTTGTGCTCGCAATTTAAGTGGTGAATCGTTTATTACCGCAAATTTGAGATGGCAAGATGTTTATGGAAGACGCATGAAACAAGATTTTGCAGCCTTCTTTATTCAGGGTGGGCGAGTTTATCAGAATCCTAAAATCCTAGGTGACTGGTTTTTAGAAGAAGCTGAGACTAGCAACGTTATCCCCACCAGAGACGTAAATGAACAGTGGTTTCAATTGGTCGAGCGAGCAGCACATAAAGTACTTAACGCCTCATCTGAAATCAATATGATACCGGATCATGTGGATTGGGTTAGTGGAGCATGGTTGGATAATAAATAGATAAAAATGAACAACCTCAAATGAAAATCGATAAATGTCGAGCTTATGAGAGTTTATTGAGGGGTGAAACAGAACATCAACAACTCTTTAATGCTTTAAGTGACCAATCAGACAACTCAAAATCGACGGAATACGCATCCCCTCGGAGTTGCCGCAGGGCGAATAGACAAATTGCGTGAGTCTCGCCATGGATAATGGAATGGACCCATCCACTTTAAATCGGCCTCGCAATGGGCCACGATGTAGTCGCTAAAACTCATCAGAAAGAGGACGGGTCCACCTATGAAGATTACTACAATCGGTTTAGATATCGCAAAGTCTGTTTTTCATGCTGTTGGCGTCGATAAAGCGGGCAAGTTAATCAAAAAGAAAATGCTTAGACGC